>DUJK01000047.1:2138-3758 GCA_013329925.1 Candidatus Poseidoniaceae archaeon | reverse complement strand
TTAAAGGATTTACGAAAGCAAGAAGCACATTGGGAAGCTGAATTAAAGCGTGATGAAGGAAAATTAAATCTTCGAATGAAAGAATCATCACACAAAACCGAACAAGCAATGGCATTGTTTGAACAGGTTCAAGCAAAGAAGCGCGAACGAGTTGCGCAAACCCAAGAACATCAAAACCAACGCATGGATAAGCAAAATGAATTGCAAGTAAAGATGATGGAAATGGCTGCGCAAAATGATGCCCTGACACCAGAAGTCATGCAGGAATTCCTGCGACAACAAACCGCTCAAAAAGCAGTAGATGGACCTGGCGCAGAGTCACAAGAAGGCGCCCAAAGCAACACCAATAATTCGATTTGCCCAAGTTGCTCGAAACAGGTAATGCCTGACTGGAAAGCCTGCCCACACTGTGGAATTACTCTCTAATCGTAGAGATTGTTAATTAACAAACCCGAGATGGCGGAACAATGCCAATCCGTTGGGGGTCAAAGCCATGGAAGTTATGGAGTAGTCATTGGCAGAACAGGCACACATTCAAAGGATTGCGTTTACCTTTAGCATTACTAGCTATGGTGTTTTTAGGATTGGGTTTAGGGTATTTAGCCATCAATTATTTTTCTGAATGGCGCAATTGGACTGCATTTGATCCTGAAACTAGATTTGATTCGATGATTCCAGTTATTCCATGGATGATTTTGCCATATTACACATTATACTTCTATTACCCAATGGCAGGATTGTTGGGCATGAAAAATGATAAGACGCAAAGAGAAGTTATCATTTTTCACCAAATCCTACTAATACTAACCATGATGATTTTTGCTATTTTCCTAATATTACCGGCCGAAGTAGATCTCAGGGATTCGGTATTAGATACGGACCTTGGAATTTGGCACACATGGTTTGAGTTATTGTATGGTGTTGATAACCCATGGAATGCTTGGCCTTCGCTACACATAGTTCAAAGCATGCTGGTAGTTTTAATCGTTCACCGATGGCATAGCAATGATGGTAGAAAAGCAACAATGCTACTTGGAGCGTTATGGTTTGCTTGGGCGCTACTAGTTATCTCGATAACAACCACAAAACAGCATTACGTATGGGACGCAATATCCGCACTTATTGTTGGTTTCTTAGCATGGCGATATTGGATAGCACCAGCCTTGGATAGATGTCATGACCAAGAGGTTGTTGAGTTATTCGACCGCTTGTAAATCAACCAAATACCGCACTAACCGCATCCCGATTGGTTAGATACAATGTCAAACTTATTCCAGCCATAATCATCATCCACGAACCAACAAGTTTGATGGTACCGGTAGCTCTTCTGAGGAAATTTATCATGACTTGACGTCCAAGACCAACCATCATAGTTACGGCAATCATCAAAATCAACAAACCAAGCATTAAGCCACTTATTCCAAGAGTTATTGCAGCCCCGCCAAGGGTACCAAGATAAAGCACAAATGGCAAAACAGCTGCTGCGGTACAATCAATTGATGCCGCGGCATAACCAATTCCATACAGATACATATTACGCCTTGGGGTAAAGACATCATCATCCTCTGTTGTGCTATATCTATCAACGAATTTTTGGACAAAGCCCATCACGTGTGAGGT
>DUJK01000047.1:0-1742 GCA_013329925.1 Candidatus Poseidoniaceae archaeon | reverse complement strand
TCCGGATTTCTGAAACGCTTCCCCCATTACCACAGCAATTATGCCAATAAAGAGGAAAAAGGTCCACATTCCTAGGCCTGATAATGAACCAATAACTAACGGACTGGGCATTTTGGTTTTCAGTTTCCCTGCTTCAATTAGTTCATCTTCTCTTGCACCCAATGAGAGATAATAGGAGATGAAACCTGGCAGAACAGGGAATGCACATGGCGAGAAATACACCAAGATTGACAGAATCATGCCCAAGACAAATACTGCAACATAAGATGTTGATGGTTCTTCCCAGCCGATTCTTAGATCAACAGTATCACTTACTGGCCCTGATATTGCTTCTTCGACTACAGAATCAAATGATTCCCATTTATCAGTTGGTGAGCCAGTTGCTTGACGTTCGATTATGTAACCTTCTTCATCAATTACCATTACCACAGGGATTTGTCCTGTTCCTGCGGTTGTAAACAATCTCACTGGGTCGACTCGCTCACCGTTGGCAAGTATTGCCGAATTATCATATCCCATACCTGTTGGATAAAGTGGCACTGTGTACCGGTCATCAGATTCATTGAGATATTCTATATCCTCTCCATACCAACTTCCATAAGCAATGATATGGAAACTCTTACCGTTTTCGCTAGCCATTTCTGACCAATTTTCCATGTTGTCCTCTAAATGATATTGCACAGCATGACAGTTACTACAATCATGAGCCATGAAGTCTAGAATTATGATTGAACCACGTAATTCATCTAAATTAAACCAACCTGTTTCATTTACTAAACCAGTTTCAATATCTGTGCGGTTTAATGATTCAAAGACCATATTAGGAATCGGTTCTGGCTCAGCATCGGATTGAAAAATGTCGTCCATGCTGTCAAACATGGATAATGCGGCAAAGGAAATACTGACAAACATCACCGCGGCAATAACAAATGCTTTCCAAGTCTCTAAGCGTTTAAAGACGCCTAAATCCATGGTGTTCAGCATTCCCATAACCTGTGCAGATATCACCAGCACTTGAAAATAGTCCTGTAATGGACAATTAGATAATCGGTTGATTTCGCAACCATTCTAAGTCTGAAATGTATAACTGTCTAATATCATCAAGCCCAAGTACCAGCATAGCCAATCGCTCAAGCCCCATGCCCCAAGCAAGTACTGGATGTTGGATACCGAGTGGTTCAGTCACTTCTGGCCTAAAAATTCCAGCACCACCTAACTCTAACCATTTACCACGCCACTTAACTTCGATTTCCAAACTAGGTTCAGTATAAGGGAAATAAGCTGGTCTAACTCTTACCTCAGGATAACCCATCTTAGCATAGAAGGTTTTCAAAGTGGTAACGAGCATCTGAAGATTTGCTCCCTCTTCCATAATTATTCCTTCAATTTGGTGGAATTCTGGTAAATGTGTTCGGTCTATGGCTTCCTTTCTAAACACACGATCAACGGTAAACATACGGCAAGGGTCTGTTGGATTTGCTGCTAAATGCTGTATGGTATTGACAGTGGTATGTGTCCTAAGCAAGCCTTTTTGTGAAACCTCATTAGAAAAATTGCCACCCCATCCAAGCGAACCAGTGTCACCACCACTACGATGTATAGCAGACCAAGTTTCCATTAAGTCTTCAGGGAGTTCTAGTGATTTAGGATTATCAAGATAGAAGGTGTCTTGCATTTCTCTTGCTGGATGGTCTTGGGGAATAAATAACGCATCCATGTTCCAACCTGCTGATTGGACATAA
>DUJK01000180.1 GCA_013329925.1 Candidatus Poseidoniaceae archaeon | reverse complement strand
CCATTTGAAAATTGGATAAACAACTATTTGCCCAGGTCCATGCCAAGTTAGTCCACCACCTCTGTCAACTGAATAAGTAGGGTAACTAGGTGGGGCGGTAATGCCATCATTTCTTGCACGAGGCCCTATTGTGACAATTTCTGGGTGTTCTAGAATCAACATGGTGTCAGTTATTTCATCATTAATTCGCTGATTTTGGAGATTTTTCATTAGCAAAAAAGCCTCATCATATTCGACAATTCCAAGGAATTGGACATTGACATGTCGATCCTCAGCCATGATATAGCGAAACATTGCTATGCCATAGACTTAATCAAAAATCAAACTCAATATTTTCTAAATCTTGTCGCCCCGCTTTGTAAGCTTCAATGGCAGCCTTTGCAATAGCTTTTGGATCATTCACAATTTGCTGGTCAATCTTGTCACCGTTAAACAGGTTATCTCCAACCATCACGGAGTCCATTAGTGAGAGGTTCTTATTTCCCGGTTGTTCATTTTCTTGGATTATTCTCTCCATATCAACGCTAATAGCTTGTATTCCTTCAAGCTCGATAGTTTTCTTTTCCAGTTCGACTTCTAAATCTGAAACCTTTATTTTTGTCTCTGCTAATTGTCCTCGAAGTAATTCTGATTCTTTTCTTGCCGCACGCATTTCCTTGGCTAGTTCTTCTAACACATCCTTAGCAGATACGGTTTGTTCTCTACTTTCCACCCGCTTTGAAACTTGATTAGTATTGCCATTATTTCTTACCACGCTTGGAATTACAGACTCACCTTCGCCAGTATATGTTGCACTTAGATATTTGATGGAAACATTTGCGGCTATCACAAAACCAAGAGCCATTAAAGCAAGTATGGATGCCTGTAACTCATGCTTTGGCAGAAAATTCATTCCTGAATCTATTCGATAAAAATAATCATAGATACTCAATAGAGTGGTAACCATCATTAATGCAGAGAAAAAATAGATAATTACGATTCTTCTGTTTTCTTTCTTACTGGATTTTGAACACGGAACAGGACTAGGAAGATCAATTCTACCTTCAACCACCCCATTAGGGTCGAGGGCTAATCGTCGAATTATTGGTCGGAGGTTATTTTCAGCCACAAGCATATCTCTTGCGTGAATTTTCCGTCGCTTTTTTGCCAGGCTAAATCCGGAAGTTAAGGCTAAACATCCAGCGATATAATATGCCCAAAACCATGGCCCGTCTGGTGAATTGGTATGCGGTAACTCATCGCCAACCTCAACTCCTAAATCTACTTCAGGGGTCAATAAGAAACCATTTAATTGTAATTTTAGGTCATTTGAAGTATATTGTTCATAATTACAGTGACGATGATGGTTATGTTCTCTTGAGTCACATTTTATTTCTTCATAATCTGCAATGTTAGTGGAGTATTCAATCAAAGCCGAGGCTGAAATTACCAAAATTGCTAGAGTAATAATCTTAGCAAAAAATACCGCAAAAGCCCCCGGGGGTTTAGCAAATCTTTGTTTTAGCGCGACATTTCTCGACTTTTTAGAATTGGGTTTACGCCAAAACAAAACCATCATTATTCCTAGTGCGGCAAACAATGCTAACTCTTCATTTATGTGAAAATTATTGTTCATATATTATCAATTATCTATATCTCTCCGATACTACTTAAAACAAATGCTAAAACTTTCCCGATGAGCCAAAACCACCAATTCCTCGGTCAGTAATTCCAAGTTCATTGTATTCCATTTCAACAAATTTGACAGTTGGCACTTGGGCAAACAGTAATTGAGCAACCCTTTCACCTTTGCTGATAACAAATTCATCCCCTTGGCCAATCCAGGTGGCTAGCACCATTAATTCGCCACGGTAATCAGAATCGATTGTCCCAATCCCGTTAGGCATGATCATGCCTTTCTTACCAAGTGATGACCTGCATCTAATTTGCCCTTCCCAGCCATTAGGTATAGCCACAGCAATACCTGTTCTTATCATTGAGCTTTGGTATTTTTTAACTATGGTTTCTTCAAGCGCATACAGGTCCCATCCTGCAGCTTGTGCACTGCCTTGAGTTGGGGTAATTGCATCCGGCTCAAGTTTTGCTATCCCGATTTCAACTTCTAGGTTCATATCCCTCCGAAAAACTCTCGGTTATTGACAATTGCTAAGTATAATTTAACTTACATGCTTCAGTGGAAACAAAGGAATAAAAGAGACGAGATTTCGTTAGATCTATCGAGACCGATTATGAAAGGTAATGAGGGTTGATTATGGTTGTCTGTGGCTTTTTTCCCCCCCACTTAAACTATCAAAAAACCTCTATTTCCTTTGGAGGCTATTGGGGTAGTATTATACACCTCTTTGGCTGACAACAAAATCCGGCCCGACCAAATGGCTATGAGGTGAGAATATGGTAATTGACCACACAAAAAATATAACTGAAGAAACCGACATTGATTTTTCCCACGAACACATAGAACCTATGCTTCAAGAAGCTCCAGAAAGATTCGTATTATTCCCGATAGAGCATTCAGATATATGGGAGATGTATAAATTCCATGCAGCAGCATTCTGGACTGCAGAAGAGATCGATTTAGCCGAGGATGCAAAAGATTGGAAGAAACTCAATGCTAACGAACAACATTTCCTAAAACACGTCTTGGCATTCTTTGCTGCGAGTGACGGAATTGTTAATGAGAATCTGGTGACTAATTTCGCTGATGAAGTTCAATGGGCTGAGGCTCGCTGTTTCTACGGTTTCCAGATTATGATGGAAAATATACATGCTGAAACATACTCTCTGTTAATCGACGCATACATCACCGATCCTGATGAGAAAACTCACTTATTCAACGCACTTGAAACCGTCCCCTCTGTGCGTAAGAAGGGTAATTGGGCACTAAAGTGGCTGTCAAGGAAAAAGGGTTCTTTCGCTCAAAGGCTAGTTGCATTTGCAGCAGTTGAGGGTATCTTCTTTTCAGGATCATTCTGTGCAATCTTTTGGTTAAAGAAGCGAGGTTTGATGCCAGGATTGACATTCTCCAATGAACTAATTTCTAGGGACGAAGGTCTGCACTGCGATTTTGCTTGTCTACTTCACAACAAATTAATCCGAGGCGCCGGTGAAAATGTGATACATCGAATCATTGCAGAAGCAGTAGAAATCGAAACTGAGTTCGTAACCAGTGCTCTTCCAGTAGAGTTGATTGGAATGAATGCCGGATTGATGCGACAGTATATCGAATTCGTCGCCGACCGGTTACTGGTATCTCTTAACAGCAGCAAACTCTACAACGTTTCAAATCCATTCCCATGGATGGAAATGATATCAATGCAAGGTAAAACCAATTTCTTCGAAAAGAGAGTTGGCGAGTACCAAAAATCAGGTGTCAAGGATAGTGGTTCTAGTCTAGGAAGTGTCCAACAACGCTTCTCAGTAGACGAAGACTTTTGAACCGTACGCGATGGAGACAAGATACTGCGAATTTCTATAACATGACAAGGGAGGCCAAAATATGACAATGCAAGTGGTGAATAGGAAAGGCGAAAGAGAAGATGTTAGGTTCGACGCAATCCTAGAAAAGTTGACCAGTTTAACTCATGGATTAGATGAGCAATGGATTGATCCAGCACATTTGACAAAACTCACAATAGAAGGCCTCTATGACGGGGTTTCAACAAGAGAGCTTGACCAGTTAGCGGCCGAAACTGCAGCATCACTAGCCTCCCATCATCCTGATTACAGCAAACTTGCAGCTAGAATCTGTGTGGATGACCTTCATCGTTCAACAAAATCTACTTTTTCAGAAGTCGTAACCGACCTTCGAGAATTTATTGATCCAGAATCTGGAGCTCACGCACCATTGATTTCTGAGGAAGTTTACAAAATTATCCAAGACAATAAAAAAGTTCTAGATGAGTACATAGATTACGGAAGAGATTTCAATTACGACTATTTTGGATTCAAGACCTTAGAACGGTCATACCTGTTAAAGTTAAATGGTCAAGTAGCTGAAAGACCACAACACATGTTGATGAGAGTTTCAGTTGGTATTCATCATGGTGATATAGAGAAAGCACTGCATACATATGATTTGATGAGTCAAGGTTATTTTACTCATGCAACCCCTACTCTGTTTAATTCTGGCACACCTACTCCACAAATGTCTTCATGTTTCTTGTTGACTATGCAAGATGATTCTCTGGTAGGGATTTATGACACTTTGAAACAGTGCGCACTTATCTCAAAATCTGCTGGTGGAATTGGTCTATCAATTCACCACGTAAGGTCAAAAGGGTCTTACATCAAAGGGACCAATGGGGAAAGTAATGGTATTGTTCCAATGTTAAGGGTTTTCAACGACACTGCAAGATATGTTGACCAAGGTGGCGGCAAAAGAAAAGGCTCAATTGCGATTTACCTAGAACCTTGGCACCCTGATATTTTAGCGTTCTTGGATTTGAGGAAAAATCACGGTAAAGAGGAACTAAGGGCCAGAGATTTGTTTTACGCATTGTGGACTCCAGATTTGTTTATGGAAAGAGTACAAGATAATGCAGATTGGTCATTCTTTTGTCCTAATGAATGCCCTGGTCTTCAAGACGCCTATGGCGAAGATTTCAAGAAGTTATACGAATCTTATGAAGCCCAAGGTCTGGCACGAGAAACAATTCCTGCAAGAAGCGTTTGGGACAAGGTAGTCGAAGCTCAAATTGAGACAGGAACTCCATACATGCTTTACAAAGATGCGGCGAATATAAAATCGAATCAAAAGAACCTTGGAACAATTAGATCTTCTAATCTTTGCACAGAGATTTTGGAGTACACAGCCAAAGATGAAGTAGCAGTTTGCAATCTAGCATCAATTGCATTGCCCCGGTTCGTCAAAGAAGATAGCAAAGAATTTGATTTCCAAACATTATATGACGTGACTTACCACGTGACTGGCAATCTTAACAGAGTTATTGACGTAAACTACTATCCCGTAGAAGAGGCAAGGAACTCTAACATGAGGCACAGACCTATTGGCCTTGGTGTTCAAGGTCTGGCTGATACTTTCGCTATGCTGGGGATGAACTTTGAATCCGATGAAGCCAAGAAGTTAAACAAAGAAATCTTTGAAACTATTTACTATGCATCATGCACAGCATCAAAGGATCAAGCAATCGTCGAAGGTCCTTATTCAACATTCCAAGGCTCGCCTGCCAGTGAAGGAATACTGCAATTTGACATGTGGGACATGAATGAACACAGCGGCATGTGGGATTGGGATTCACTCAAGGCGGAGATTGTTGAACACGGAATGAGAAACTCTCTACTTCTAGCACCAATGCCAACTGCTTCAACATCACAGATTCTAGGTAACAATGAATGCTTTGAAGCCTTCACCTCCAACCTATATGTTAGAAGAACTCTTTCTGGTGAATTTATTGTGCCAAATAAACACCTAATCAAAGATTTGATTGGCGAAGGGCTTTGGAGTCTAGAAATGAAGGACGAGATTTTGCGACACAAAGGCTCGATCCAAAATATCGCAGGAATCCCTGACAGGCTCAAGGATCTATACAAGACCACTTGGGAAATTAAGCAAAAGAACGTTATTGATATGGCTGCCGACAGAGGTGCTTACATCGACCAGAGCCAATCCATGAATATCCACATGATTGATGCCAACTCTGCTAAGGTTTCTTCGATGCACTTCTACGGATGGAAAAAAGGACTTAAGACAGGAATGTATTACTTGAGAACTAAAGCAGCGGTAGATGCGATTCAATTTACTGTTGAGCAAAAGAAAGCCGAAGATCAAACTGTATCTGGTCTAGCCGACAGAGCAGAGATTACCAGCATGGAAGCTATTGCATGTAGTCTAGATAGTCCAGATGACTGTTTGAGTTGTGGTTCTTAATCACACTTCAGACTGTTTGTTACACTTTGGGCAGGATATTTTTCCACTGTATCCATTAGGTACCAATAGTTGATTTTCACAGTGCGGGCAACTTAGCACAGTCTTACCGGGGTGTTCTCTGCCTAGTAGCCGTTCTATTGCTACTGGCCATCCTTCTTTCATTTCTTCATCAGAGAATAATAAAGGAAGGGCAGCAACCCCTATTCCAAGTAGCGTACACATCATAGAAAACGGTATCATCATACCTCCATCGGCCAGTGAAACAGAAACCGGATTCAAGTCTCCACCGCCAAATACTACACTTAGAGTCCCAGAAATTATGAATGTAACAATCGTGGTATTAACTCCATTACGATATTCCTGAGTCATAAGTATGCCACTGAAGATGAATAAGGAGGCGACAATAAATGCTACAGGGGCCAATATCCAGCCTAGACCACCATCTCCGAACGCAGCAAAAGCTAGTGCCCAGAACATTCGGAAAATTCCGTAAAGAATTATGATTGTTCCAACAGCCGAAACTGTGCCATTACTTCTTGAGACGACGATTCCCTGGGGGGTCATTCTACCATAAACCACTTGAGGGCTGACAGGCATTTGTCCTGGCACGGAATTGACTGGTGTGGAGAATGTTGTAGACTGATAATTAGGGTTTGTTGCTTCATCTGCTTCCATCAAACGAATAATGACCTCATCTTTGTTTCCAGAAACCTTCAAACCTCTATCTTTGCACATTTTTTTCAGATCAAGCAAAGTCATTGTGTCGTAAGACATAAAATTTCTACATCAGTCTTACATTTATAGTTATAGCCTACAAAATGTAAGGCTAAGCGATATGTATTGCATGGCCAAGAGTTGCTAAAACAGCCTCATGAGTCATTTCAGTCATAGTGGGGTGTGCGTGAATAGTGCCAGCAATATCTTCTAACAAAGCCCCCATTTCTAAAGCCAAAGTCCACTCGCCAACAAGTTCACTAACGTGAGTTCCTACTGCTTGAATACCTAATATTCGATGGTCATCTTCTCTAGCACAGACTCTAACAAAACCTCCGGTCTTTTCAGCTTCTTGCGTTAGTGAGCGACCGTTGGCCGCTAATGGGAACTTACCAACAATTACTGGATG
>DUJK01000125.1 GCA_013329925.1 Candidatus Poseidoniaceae archaeon | reverse complement strand
TTGCACAGCTGGACTTAAGTTAGACGAAACAACATTGGTTGAAACGGCTAGAATGTTTACTGGCCAAGTCAATATTTCAGGAAATTTGGAATTGATTATCGATAATAATAATGGCGAAGAGGTCGAAGTAATTTCACTAATTGCTCCAAATGAAAACTATCCTACAGTAAGACCTTCACCAGGAGAAATTCATCCACTAGCCGAAGTCTATGATTGTGATAACAGCGATTCTTGTATCGACACTGAATCAAGTATACTTGCGACTTATTTGGGCAGCAGTGATCTGAATGAAGAATTCTACGTCAATGGTTTGCTTGAGTCAGAACAATCTGAATTTGTGGGTATAGAAGTTGAAGTTGGAGATAGTTTAGAATTATCTATTGCGCATAGCAGTTCTGATATTGGTTTTGAATTATATTTCCAAGATGAATTAAATGAATCGTACCTAGGAAGTATTCTAACAAGTTCAACACGTACTAATTTCCTCGAGAATCCAAATGTAGTTTTTATACCGGTAACTGATAATGGGCGAATTATCATCAAAGCAACATCGCAAAACGTTAACACTTTGTGGTCTCTAAAAATTCTAAATCACCCTCCTGTTAGCTCGATGATGTGGAATTTGTCTGACCAAAACGAAATCTATGGACATACTTCAAAAACCGTAATTATTGATACTAACGACACCACTGCAATTATGTTGAACCCAACAAATTTAGCAACTGGTTATTCTTACTATTGCCTAGTAGGAGGAACTTGGCTAGCTGTTGCTGAAGGAATAATGGATTCGGAAAAAGAAAACTGGCTATTCCCCCTACCAAACTCTTCTGCAGTACGAGTGGAATTTACTGGTAGTGCATTTCATTTAGTTGCACAGACGGAAAATTTTGCCGACGGAAAAAGTGGATATGATGCACCATCTTTACCACCAATGAGAATTACTTCGGACAATTCCTCTTGGCCGACTATTGACTTAACTAAACCAACAACTAACGGAGAGTTTACTACTTCAATCGGCGACACTGCTGATGTATACAAAATGGAAATTACTGCTTGGGAAGATTCTGTCCACTTTGTCAAGTTTGAGATTGAAGGTGATATTGAATCACTAGAAATTGAAATGATTTCAAAGGACATGGATGATTGGTCAGAAATTGAATCAAAAACTAGAACTGTTGTATTTGGTAAATTACAAGTTGCTATGGAAGTGCCAAGAGGCACCCATTTCTTTCGCATTTCATTGATTAATTACACTGCAAATATTGATTGGGGTAATTACACACCGCCAATTGAATATACAATAATAACAACTTACCAGCTTGTCGATGAAGGTGAAGAACCTTGGTTTCCACCAGATGAAAACGCTGAGAAGTGGGGCTCTATTGCAAGATGGGTCATGGGGTTCTTGTTCCTAATACCAGCCATATATCTACTAATTAGCGTACAGAAGAAAAAATCATTTGCTGAGCGACTAAAATCTAAGAAACAACGATTAAATTGGTTAAAATTACAACTTGACAAAGGAGTCAGTCCTCAACAAAATCGACGATTATTGGCAAAATCTCTAGAAGCCGTGGCCATACTTGATTGGGAAGATGCTTGCGAAACATGGGGTGAAGCAGATGTATCTTATCGAACTGAAAATGTTGCTATTGCTGCTTGGAAACTTGACCCGAGAATAGCAAAAAATGATGGTTCGTGGCCAATAATGATTGGTGTTTACATCATTAAGGGGTCATGGGAAATATCTGCTCTTCGACTCGATTCACCCAAAGGGCAGGCGTGGAATATTGATTCTGTAACCCCTAGATTCCTGTTTTCCGGTGATGAGATATTTTTAGATTCAATGAATGTTGGCAACAAAACCTTTGTTTCAGTAGAATTGAGTGGGACTGCGACTTCGGTAGATATAGAATTAAATGGCAGGATGGATGGAGAACCTGCTGCGTCTAGAGTAGCAGCGACGTTGTACAGAATTAGTGAGGAAGAATGAGTCCTTATTGGCGTCTTTCTTTGGCATCCTTGATGACACGTTCCTGCAATTCTTCTTGAGGAATTTCAACATTCATTTGTTTAATCAACTTCATATCTGCTTTACTAATTTTTTTGGGCATATGTAATTTCACTAATACAACAACGTCACCTCTGCCAGAACCTCGTATTCTTGGCAGCCCTTTGCCGCGTATTTCTATCGTTTTACCAGAGTTAGTCATCTTAGGAATCGTTATTTTTAGCTCTGTACCGTCGATGTGAGGTAATGTGATTGTCGTACCAGCCACTAAATCAGAGTAAGTTAGTGGTAAAGACATAATCAAATCAGAACCTGAGCGTTCAAACCAAGGATGTTCCTCAATTTCCAGTTCAATAAATAAGTCACCATTTTCGCCTCTTCCTCTGTGCGCAGGCTCACCCTTACCTCGCATTCTTAGCCTAGTGCCATCCTCTGCACCTCTCGGAACAGTAAAACGTAACTTTGTTTCCTTGATTTCCTGTCCAGAACCATTACATGCTTTGCATTTAGTTTTGATTATTTGACCCATACCCGAACAAGTTGGACAGTCCCTGATTACATCTTGAACAAAAGGTCCAACTTGTTGGCGAGCTCTGACTTTGCCTTGGCCTCCACAATTACTACATGAGATAATGTCACCATCCTCTGCACCGGTTCCATCACAAGGTTCACATTTTGTTGGCAGATCAATTTCCAATTCTTCACTGGTCCCTTCAAAAACGGATTCGATGGTTATTGTGTACCTGACAATTACATCATTGCCTCGATTGCGTGACCTGCGACTACCACCACCAAAAAAGCTGGAAAAGAAGTCACCTCCAAGTATGTCATCTAAATTAATGTTGAATGAACCACCACCAAAACCACCAAACGGGGATCCGCTGGGACCATTATGTCCAAAACGGTCATACATTTGTCGTTTTTCTCCATCAGAAAGAACAGCATAAGCCTCTTGGATTTCCTTAAATTTATCCTCTGCATCTTCTTCTGTGCTTCTGTCAGGATGATATTTTCGTGCTAAACTTCGAAAAGCATTCTTCAACTCTTTATCGCCTGCAGATTTATCAACTCCGAGTACTTCGTAATAATCACGTTTCTCAGACATCAAAATCCCCCTTCATGCTTACCGATAACACAATGTCTTTCAATATCTCGGATAAATTTTGACTCAAATGACATCAAGACCACAATTATCGCAAAATCTGTCACCTGATTTGATAGGATAATTACAACCTCGACACCGAGGTTGTTGAACGCTTGCTGGGGCAGTAAATGCCTGCTGATTACTATTTGGCAGCATAGCCATTGATTCAATTGACTGGGTCGAGTTATTGGCAGTATTTGGTGGAGCAAATGCAGAATAATTTTTGCCTGCTGAAGTGGGGGGGTTTTCAGTTGGCGTTTGTTCTAATATATCTGGAGTTTCAGATTCGGTATTATCTGAATATGAGACTTCAGAGTCTGGTTCAATTACAACCTCATTACGCTCATACTGAATTGGTGCTTGTGGTTTCACGGCTTGTACTGGGGCAGCTTCAGCTGCTGCAGTAAGCGCAGCCATTCTTTTCTCTTCTCTTGATTCAACTGATGAATTACCCCGAAATAAACCAGAAATAAAATCAAGAACCTTATCCATTGGACTAGTCTTCCTAGTTGCCCCAATAGTTGCTGTTATCTCTTGTTCGTCAAAGGTTGATTTTCCCGAAACCCTCCTGGTTGCTTCGATGATGGTTTTCGATTCATTTAGCATATCAACTTCGACTTTATTTTCATCCGACAACTCCATTTCAGGTGATTCTGTAGAAATTTGTGACACATTCCTGGCCAAATTACTCGATTCATCTAACCGGTCCGAGATTTCAGCATTGGTTTGCCAAACACCTGATTCCTCAGCAGCGTAGGTTTTCTTCATCCCCTTCATGACTTTGGAACGTCGATATTCATAATCCATAACTCTATTAGATCTGCGATAGATGAATATTCCAATTAAAACTCCGGTTAGGTAATACGGTATCATCAACAAAGGTTCAATTTTGAATACTTCTTGAAGAGGAGTAATAATCACATTAAGAAATCCCAATAATAATATTGGCAGGATAGAAACACTTTGTGAACTGAGTGACTTCTCTACCATTGTACTCATCTCTTGAAATTGGGCATTGTTATTGAGAGTTCCCGTCTTTTGACTCCCTATCGTTGAAAGAACTGGGTTTACCAATTATTCCGTAAACCAAACCAAGTGAAAACATTGTATGAAGTAAGAAGATGCAGATTGGTATACCAAATAGTAACGATAGTCTTTGCTTTAGTATGGCCAGTCTGATTGATTCTAGCAATAATACAACGCCATATAATGTGGGTGGAACAAACCAAAATGCGTAAGAATTAGTTAGTAAAATAAGAGTTAAAATTACTCCAAACCAAGGTAAAAATTCCCTTAGCCTAAACCTCTTGGGGTGCTTTAAAATTACTTTAGTCCGCCAAAACCCATACCTAAAACTCATTTTTGCCCAACTCTGTAAGGTTTTTCGCTTAGTCATGTTAACCTCTACTAAATCTGTCTTGAATAACAAGAAACCTGCATCAATCATTCGCATTGATAGGTCACTATCCTGGCTGGTGATAAATTCGGTATCCCAGCCACCAATCCGCTCAATTGCCGCACGACTATGAAGACAGAAAGCAGGAACAGACGTTTCCACAGTTCCCTTGAAATTATCAAACTGCCCAGACCCGCTACCAAGTGGGGATGATAATGCCCCTTCAACCCATGATTCCACTAATTCTAACTGACCTAAACGCGATGAAACTTTAACCCCAAGTGCACCAATTGGTTGTTCATTGATTGACTCTAATCTCTTCATTTCCTCCAGTAATGTTGCAATATGATTCTCTTTTACTGTACAATGACCAATTATTTCTAAAAAATATTTCACTGAATCAGGGACCAAAGTCATGGCTAGATTCCTAGCCTCTGCAACATATTTACCGTCATT
>DUJK01000113.1:5389-5532 GCA_013329925.1 Candidatus Poseidoniaceae archaeon | reverse complement strand
TTATCAAAACTCACATCTTTTCTTATGTGAGCCATTTCGTTATCCAAGCCATGCCAGTGGTTTTTCACGCTGATATTTACCAAATCATCATGAGTTGATTCAAATTCATGGAAATATCTACGCGCCATTAGAGCATATGTTCC
>DUJK01000113.1:0-4987 GCA_013329925.1 Candidatus Poseidoniaceae archaeon | reverse complement strand
ATTCATTTTTTCAATTCCGCCGGCAATCACGACATCTGCTTGACCACTTTTTATTGCCATCCAAGCATCTCGAAGTGCGAAGCCGGATGATGCACATGCATTTTCAACACGCCTGACTGGGATTCCTTTCATTCCTGTATGCTCCGTCAATAAAGCGGCTGTATTACCTAATTGGCCACCGCCAAATGCCACACTGCCAATATATGCCTCATCAATTTGTTTAGGTTGAAAATCCTTATCGACGCTGTGGAATGCATTATTGGCAGCTTCTGCCCACATTCCCTTCATTCCTGATTGATGGTTACCATATTTTGTTTGCCCAGCACCGACAATGGCAACATCAACCATGTTAGTCCCAAAGGGTCACAGCATTTGATTAAAGCGGTTGAAAATCTTGATTAGTAATTATTATTCAATTAGTCAAAAATTCCGTAGATACTAAGAACAACCCCCAACCGGCTATATTCATGCTACGCCAATGTAGAGAACGTTCCTGCTCGATTAACAACGGACACTTCAACGGTTCTAACTGCCCGATATGTAATGAAGAAGGTAAATTCATCATGAGCGATAGAGAGGCAAATTCCTTGGGCAGAATCCTTGCCCTAGTACTTCGTCACGCACCAGAAAAATTTGGAGTTGACATGGATATCAACGGATGGGTAAATACACGAGAACTATCCGAGTCTATTTCAAAGCAAAGAAGACATTACCACTGGCTAAGAGGATGGCATTTTTCAGCAATAGCCAATTCAGATGAGAAAGGACGATATCAAGTAGAGGGAGAAATGATTAGAGCTACATATGGTCATTCTATAGAATTAGAACTGGACCTTCCCACAGATGATATTCCTGAAGCACTTTATTGGCCATGTGAGCCAGAACAAGTTAAAGCGATTCTTGAATTGGGAATTACTGCTGGTGACAGACAACACGTTCATCTTTCAAAGACCATTACTAAAGCAATGGAAGCTGGGCATGTTAGAATAGACAGACCTGCGATCATGGAAGTAGATACAACAAGGGCCATTGCAGATGGTAACATAATTTATCGGGCAGGAAAATCAGTGTATTTGACCACAGACATGCCGCCTGATTACCTGTACCAGGTTGAGGCAGACGATCCAGTAATCTCTGAAATGGTTGCTAGATGGGAAGCTGAAGAAGAAGAGTAACCTTGTTACTTTTCAATTGCACCACAAGCAGGGCAAAATGGAAGGTCAGGATCTAGCGTACTGCCACACTTGGAACAATTGGATAATCCAATGCTTAGGGCTTGAGATTTAGTAGCAGGTGGAGGTGTTTCTACTCCTTCTTTTTGAGTTACTAGTAGTAGTGGGTCTAATCCATGGCTAACTAATTCTGTATACCGGTTTTTGAAGATAATTGCCTCTTGAATCGCGATTTCCAATTGTAGAATTCTTTCATTTCGCTCGATTTTATCATCGATTTCCATTGTTTCATCAAGACATGCTTGAAGATGTCTCATGAATTCATCAAGGTGCGGTCCATCTGCCATGTCTTATCACACAAGGACCATGTTCATCAAACCTTGTAAGTAATAAATTCATTATTTACTCTATATGTGTGATTGGAGTGATTTTCAGTGACAATGCTATTGAGTGCCCCCCTCGTCGCATTGACATGGATGATTGTGTAGTCATTAAATTCGGGGGTGGTTTGATTACTAATAAATCGACAATGTGTACTCCTAATTATGCAGTCATTGATTCACTAGTGGACGTTGTGGCCAATTGCCTAGAAGATGATTTGCGAGTTATTGTTGTGCACGGTGCCGGTTCATATGGTCATCTAAGGGCAAAGCACTGGAAACTTAATCAGGGTTTTTTGCCGCATTATGATTTTGTTGCGCAGGCTGATTGTCAAACTCAGGAAGAGGCTGTCAGCATAGTACGTAAAGAAATGCTTACATTAAATCAAATAGTCTTAGACGCATTTGCTAAACGAGGCATTAGTACTCACAAACTCCCCCCACACAAATGGGCAAGGAACACTGGTAGTAATTTCGATGGAGATATTACTAAATTATTCGCTGATGACAATTCAGTGAAAATTACTTTTGGAGATGTTGTGGATTGTGAGGAAGGGATTTTTGGAATCCTTTCTGGCGATGATTTAGTAGTTAGAATATGTCAAGAAATTCCTAATGTTAAAAGGCTAATATTTGCTGTAAAAGGAGTTGATGGAATTCTCAAACGCCCTCCTGAAGTAGCAGATCGTGATGATTTGATTGAACATTGGTCACCTAGCATAGAATATAGTGGCGTTCATAATAGTGAAATTGATGTTACAGGCGGTATTGGTCTAAAAGCAGCGAGGGGGTCTGAGGTGGCAGCAAGCGGTGTTGATGTTTTTATCATCAATGGAGAAGAACCACAACGTTTGCTAGATGCTTGTAAGGGTATTTCTACCCGTGGAACTCAAATTTTTGCTAAATAATCAGGTTATAATAGGGGAACTATTCATTTATCGAGTTCTAGTGCAATGTATGGTGATGACTTGACAGGATACCAAATAGATGATGTTCCGTCGGTTGAAATCGATACTGAATTGCAACAGGTTTTACAACAAAATTCAGCTGATGAGGAACAAATTACATTAATGTCAGAAGCAGTAATCGCAGTTGATGAACTTGATAATGAAATAGGTAAAGTTTCAAAGGTGGCCGCTCATTACGATGCAGGTCAATTACATCGAGCATTTAGTGTTCTACTTTTCAACCAAGAAAATAAGTTGCTGCTGCAAAAAAGAGCAAGTCACAAAGTAACATTCCCCAATGTTTGGGCTAATTCTTGTTGCTCACATCCGCTTTACTCTGAAAGTGAGAGAGACTTGAATGACGCAATGGGAGTAAAGCGAGCAGCGATAAGGAAATTGCACCAAGAATTAGGTATTGATCCCCAATCAATTTCAACAGATGATTTTCACTTTATTACTAAAATGATGTATTCTGCACGGATGAATCATGAATGGATTGAACGAGAAATAGATCATATTCTAATCATTAAAGCAGACGTGGAGTTAAACATTAATGAAAATGAGGTATCAGATGTAAAATGGGTTTCTGAAGAAGAGCTTGAATCTATGTTGGTGAGCGAAGATTTGTCAGATGGTGAAATTGCTCCATGGTTCAGATGTATAGCATCAATAATAATGAACCAGGAATGGTGGTCAAGTGTTGGTGATTTGGCGAAGATGTCGTCATTGTCTGACAATAAAATTCATGATATGGGTGACATATCACACATGCTAACCTATGCCACAGGCGCTGGTTTGTCGACTTCAATTATGGAAGTTAAACCATTAGTTGAAAAAAGAATTTCTGATAGCCTATGTGCTTCAAAACATTCTAGGCTTTCAGACGCGATGATGCATTTGATTGAAGGTGGTGGAAAACGCTTGAGGGCAACACTTCCTTGGTTAGTTGGTAAAGCGGTTGGTGATTCACATTTCGGATTACTAGATGTTGGTGCAGCAATCGAAATAGTGCACAATTTCACATTGGTCCACGATGATATTATGGATGACGATGATACTAGACGAGGACTCAATGCGGTTCATATTGAGTATGGTTTGCCTACAGCAATCAATGCGGGTGATGCAATGTTAGCAATAGCATTTGAAAGATTAGTTGGCGCAAAAGGGCTAGACCACAAGGATGTTGGGGCAATGGTCAATCGGCTAGCCTGGATGGTTAGAAGAGTAAGTGAAGGCCAGCAGTTAGATATCGAATTTGAAGATAGAATCGCCGTATCGGAAGATGATTATTTTGAAATGATTGAAGGCAAGACTGCTGTGATGTTTTTGACTTGTGCCGAAGTCGGTTCGAGAATGGCTGGTGCTGATGAGGAAACAATTCAATGCATGGCTGATTGGGGTCTAGCAGTGGGATTGTGTTTCCAACTGATGGATGATTTAATCGACGTTCTGTCAGATTCAGATACCTTGGGTAAGCCTGCAGGTTCAGATTTGGCTCAAGGTAAAAGGACATTAATGGTCATTCATGCACTTGCCCAAAATGATTCAGAGGATTTGAACAATCTAAAGTCGGTATTAGGTAAAGCTGAAGATGCAACCCAAGATGAAATAGATTTAGGCTTACTTGCCCTAAATAACATGGGTTCAGTGGATTATGCTAGGAAAAAAGCTGAGATGTATCACTCTAAAGCCCATGCATGTTTAGATCGTTTACCGGATTCTCCAGCTATCTTAGCACTAAGAGAACTAACAGACTATCAGTTGAAGCGGATTAGTTGATTAACTCAACAAGATCACCAACGGTGATCGTTCCAGTAACGTTAACAGAAGCATACCATCTGGTAAAGTTTGGATTTTTGCGATGAGATATTTTGTTAAATTCGCCATTGATAAATGAATTTCTAATCGTCTTACATGGCGGTGCATCTTGAGTCACAATGATTTCGACTTCGCCAATTCTTAAGCAAGTGTCAATTCCTATCTTTCCTATGTCTATTCCGTCAATAAGGATGTTTTCTCCTGTGCTTCCCGGTGAAATAGGGTGCCCATTGGCTGATAATGAGTCTAGTATTTCCTGTTGAAATAAGCAGATTGCTTTGTTTCTGCCTCCATGGTGCTTCTTATCCGCCTGGTCATCACCTTGGCAGCCGTTATTTGTTACGGTAAGTGAGTGAACTGGAGTTTTTGGAACTCCGCCCCTTGAGATGTGTAAGCCAGTAACTTTGGCAGACATGTTGCTCAATCAGAATAGTATGATTCTGGGTTTGGATCAGGCTTAAGTCCCTTTCTAGTTCTTATTTCGCCAACAACTTTCTCAAATAATTGAGGCGGTAGTGGCTCAAATCCAAGGTTCTCGGTATTCCAAACGGCTCTTCCTTGAGATGCTGCACGAATGTCGTTAGAGAAACCAAATGTTTCTGCGATTGGAATAATACCAACAACTGTCGTAACGTCACCATCAGACGGCATATCTTCGATGATACCTCTT
>DUJK01000109.1 GCA_013329925.1 Candidatus Poseidoniaceae archaeon | reverse complement strand
GTGATGATTGCTGGTGAATACCCCCCAAGATGGGGTGGTATTGGCTCAGTAGTCTACCATCTTGCTGGACATTTAGCATCATTCGGGCATTCAGTCACCATCATCACTAGAAGCCATAATGGCCGAGCACCGTCGCAGTCTGGGGTGTCAATTGTCAGGGTTCCGTGGCTAAAACTGCCAATGACATTCACCCGGTCTTACGCTAAAAATGCGCTTAAAGCGCTAAAATCGATTCATCGTGAAGATCCAGTGGATGTAATCCACATCCACTTGCCCTTGGCGTCTTTTTCAGCCAAGGAATTTAGGTTCATGAAAGAAAATATCGCACCAGTCTGTTCATCACTTCATGGTTCTTGGCTTGGAGAAAAACAGGGAGTAATTCGGGCAGCAAAGGCTGGTGAATCGGCCACCTGGCTTAATCCAAATGATTTAGCAATTAGATTAACCGCAAAATGGTATGCTAAATATGAGAAAGCGGGTTTGCTTAATTCCTCTATTAGTGTAGCCAACTCAAAGTCAACGTTGCAAGAGTTTAGCAATTGGTATAGCCCAGATAAGGAATTTAATGCCGAGGTAGAGTTGTGGGGGTGTGATCACAAAGTGTTTCGTCCATCTAATACCGATGATGAAGAAGAACAATTAGCCCATGAAAAAATCCGCCAGGAATATGTATGCGATGATGAAGCGGCCCTGTCTCATGACAGTTATACTGAAACTCCAATGCTGTTAGCAGTAGGCCGTTTAGTCGCTAGAAAAGGATACATGACTTTGCTTAGATCAATGCCTAAAATAATTGCCGAAAACCCGGGGGCAAAACTGGTGATTATTGGCAGAGGGCATATGAAAAAGAAATTATTGAAAGTGGCTAAAAGGTTGGCAATTAGTGATTCTGTATTCATTAAAAGCGGTATGTCATTTGAAGATTTAGCCCAACATTTCCGCAGTGCTAACTTGGTAATTTATCCCTCTTATTATGAAGGTCAAGGATTAATTCCACTAGAGGCATTATCGAGTGGCACACCGGTAATCACAGTAGATCAAGCGCCCCTTACCGAGATGATTGATACAACGGTTGGCAGGCTTTTCAAAACTGGAGATTCTGATGACTTAGCTAAACAAGTCAATGCATTACTTGCCGATAAGTCAGCACTTGAATCTTTGAGTACGGCGGGTCGTGAGAGAATACTTGCCAAGTATACCTATGAACACAATGCAACAAAATTCATAGAAATATACGAGTCAATAGTAAAATAACCTCCCTCAGTTAATTTCTCGAATAGATTTTTGATCTTCTTTCCCAGATGGATTGCTTAATAATTGCCAATAAAATCTAGGAAATTAGCTCGGTCTTGGCAGGCGGCTATTTCATAGATGATATCGCAATGGCTATACATGGTCGCACAGCGATTCATAGTGGTGTGTTTGGCCGCGCTGTTGTTAGGTTTCTTGCCTACCACTTCGGCAGATGATAGTCTGCAAAGTGCCAATACACTAATCGAAGGTGTTTCAGCATCAGGCCAAGTATGCTATGATGATGGCTGTTCGCCCAATGATGAAATTGATTGGTGGCGAGTTTATGCTTACAAGGGCGATATAGTCAGTATTTCCTTTTCTGGAACGCTGCCAAATCCCGATTGGTTATGCTTTTGGGGCGACGGATGGGAAGGCGATTATTCAATTCATGACGCAGGAGGAGGACAAATTGCGTCTCTAGCCTTGAGTGATGATAATCCAACAGGTACCTTGAGCAAAACCATGAATACAGCAGATTGGGTTTATGTAAAAATAAAAGGTAAAGATAGTTATTGTAATGATGCTATTGATTATACTTTGACAGCCTCAATTGATTCTGGCGACCGAGATACCGATGAGGATGGTTATATCGACACTGAAGATTCCTGTGATAATACTCCTGGGACCTCAGTTTACGATCGTAAAGGCTGTGTTGATTCAGACTCTGATGGTTATTCTGACCCTGAGGTGGGTTGGGGACCAAATAACGGGGCAGATGCATTTCCTTACCAACCAAGCCAGTGGCAAGATTCGGACAATGATGGCTTTGGCGATAATTTAGATGGCTTTCAAGGAGACTTTTGTACCTACAATTCAGGTGGATCATACAATGACAGATACGGTTGCTTAGATTCAGATGGTGACGGTTTTTCAGACCCTGACCCCGGTGGCTTGTACGGAGTTAGTGAGTGGTTTGCTCATCCAGTTGGCTTAGCTGATGCTTTCTCGCTGGATAATACTCAATGGACAGATACGGATGGGGATGGTTACGGAGATAATTGGGAAGACCCTATGTGGAACCAAACCCACATTGCTTGGGGCATCGGACAATGGCTAGAAACTGCCACTGAACCAGATGCATGCCCGTTTATCACTGGCTCATCATCTTCTGATAGATTTGGTTGTACTGATACAGATGGTGATTCGTACTCTGACGGAGATGAGAATTGGACCATGTACAACGGCTCAGATGCCTTTCCACTGGAACCGACTCAATGGCAAGATTCAGATTATGATGGCTGGGGGGACAACCAGTCTTTCGGAGCTCAACTTATCGATGATTTCCCAGATAACCCCACTCAATGGCGAGATACCGACAAAGACGGTTGGGGCGACAACCAAACCTACGGAGCATCACAAGTAGATGATTTCCCACTAGTTCCTTCACAATACCTAGATACAGACAATGATGGTTACGGGGATAATCAAAGCGGTTTTGAAGGCGATGTTTGTATTTATTCTACGCCAGAAGAAGTTGAATCTGGATGGATTTCAAGTTTTGATCGACTCGGCTGTCGTGATATTGACAAAGACGGTTACTCTGACCCAACCAGTGATTGGATTGCTCACCCTGATGGTTTTGCTGACGCTTTTCCTGATGAAGTAAGCCAGTGGTATGATACAGATTCAGACGGCTATGGTGACAATATCGAATATTTTGATGGTCAAACATGGCGTGAATCATTCCGTGGTGATAGTTGTAAGACGACAGTTGGATATTCTACATTTGACAGATGGGGCTGTCCAGATACCGACGGTGACGGATGGTCTGACACCACTCCTAATTGGCTGGCAAGTCCAGGTGGTAATGGTGATGCATGGCCGCTTGATCCAACACAGTGGCATGACAGTGACGGGGACGGTCGTGGTGATAACCCACAAGGTACAACTGCTGACGTTTGTCCAGACAATGCCGGTACATCTGTTGGTCCAGCAGAAGGTGGAGATAGATGGGGCTGTATTGATACCGACGGTGACGGTTGGTCAGACTTAGGTGATGCATTTATCCACGAACCAACACAATGGCGTGATAGCGACGGTGATGGATTTGGCGATGCTGCTTCGGGCAATCAAGGTGATGCATGTCCAGACTCAAGAGGGACCTCATTGATGGATCGATTGGGTTGTCGAGATACCGATGGCGATGGTTGGTCAGACCCGACAGAAAATTGGCCAGCTCACCCGTTTGGTCTAGCCGATTCATTCCCTAATGAAGCCTTACAATGGCGTGATACTGACGGCGATGGCTATGGAGATGTTTCCCTTGGTGCAATGCGTGATGATTGTCCAAATGATGCTGGAGATTCGACAAGAGATCTACAAGGTTGTCCAGATAATAATGGTGATGGATGGTCCAATGATTATGGTGAATTCAAAGCCGCTATTGCGATTATGGGCGAGGACCCAGCGGCTTCTTGGCTAACTTACCTAGTGATTGGTTTAGGATTTATTCTTGGTGCGTCAATCGCCCTAGTAGTAAAAATGGGTCGCGAGGAAGATGACCTTAACGAAGAGCAACTTTTTGATGAAAAGCAACATATCGATTTTACTTCAAACCTTCCTCCTCCTAGCGATTTAGGCATGATTCCACTAGCTGAATTACCACCAATACCGCTCGATAATGCGACCGTTCAAGAGCAGGAAAAGATAACTGGAGGTGAAAATAATGAGCAATCATAAAGTTTCGATTTCGTTAATTTTCATCATAATTTTTGCCTCTTTTGCTACAGTAATGATTACTCCAAATGTACAAGCTGAGGAATCAGAACAAGACCCTTTAGCAGAGGCTGGAGTTAGTTTAGTGGCATTGAGAAATGATACACTTGATACTAATCAAGATGGTGACACAGATGCTATTAGAGTAGTCATAGTAGTTAGTACAGACAAAGAAAGTATGAATTTAGAACTTCGGTTAATCGGAGAGCACAAAGACAAAGAAGTGATGGAAGTATTACAATTCTCATTTAGCGGCCAATCCAATGCTAGTCTAGTCTATGATGCATGGGCTTCTGGAGAGCATGAACTTAGATTACAAATTGTTGATCAGGATGGTATCATAATTAGTACGCTAGAATTGCCCACTTATGTTTTGAAACCAGCCTTAAAAACTCCCAGAATAATGCTAGCTCTCAATGCTCCTCAAAATATTGAAACTGGTGATGAGTGTACCATATCTCGTATATTTGCTGATGAAACAGGACCACGATATGGGGCAAGTGGAGTTAGAACCTTTTCAGGCGCACCATTTACCGTTCTAGATGCCCAAGAGTCAATAGATTGTTCTCATTGGCCTGCTGGAGATTACATCTTGAAGGAAGCGTACAGGAATGATCTGGGTCAAACCGCCGAAGATTGGCTTAATTTGACAATTCATAACCGGCCAGCACCGGTATTTACTCTCTCAGTGGCCGGCAATGGTAATTCTACAGATACTACATGCACGATAACGATGGTTAAATCCGATGAAACTATTGATTTCTCACAGTTCCAAAAGATTTGGCGTATACAGGGGGCAGAGGCAGGTCCTGAGGTCGGAGATCAGTTTGACTGCACATCTTTACCAGCAGGAGTACATCTAATTTCTTTGGAAGTAATTAACAATGAATTGATTAGTGCAATTGAGGCGGTAAATTTGGTGAGATTGCCCGGCGGGGAACTTACAGATGAAGAGAAATCTTCTGTACCATCACGTTCCTATGGCGAAGATACTGAAACTGAATCCGTTGGATGGATTTCTATCGGCGTGTTAGGTTTGGTAATAACTCTCCTTTCGTATTTGATATTAGTTAGGGTAAAAGATGATGATGAACAGTTACCTATGCGAGATTTAGGCCCTGCTCCAATGATTTTGTCCGATGGTTCTCCTGACACTGAAGGATTACCTACAACTACAGATGATGACGGTATTTTGTGGCGCCAACATCCCGATGGTAATCACGATTGGTGGGACACAGAACTACGTATTTGGGTTAGGTGGTGAGCCTATCGAGATTCTAGGATTCAGTTTGGTAGAGTCTATTTTGATTTTGGTATTAGTTATTTTAGGGTCAATTTCTCTAAGGTTAATCTACGTATGGTACACTAGGATTAGGCCTCGAAAACCAAGTACAGATTCGGACTGGAATACTGATTGTGAATTTCAATCCTCAGCCACTATTGAAGAGCATCACATAACGTTTTCAAAAGTAAGAAATTTTACTTGGAGAACCACCAGAGATAGAGATGAAGAATGGGACGAAAACGTAAAATTTGACCTAAGAGAAATCAAAGATGTGTGGTTTATTGTTGATCATTTTCACAAAATACATGGTTTAGCGCACACCTTTCTCAGCATAGAATTTAACGACGGCCGTTGTATATCGTTTTCTTTTGAGGCTCGGCGCAAAAAAGGCGTTCGATATCATCCATGGAAAGGTATGTGGCGAGCTTATGAACTATACTTGCTAGTTGGATATGAGAAAGATTTACTCGGACTTAGAACAAATGCAAGAGGTAACAAAGATTACTTGTTTAGAGCGGTTACTCCGCCAGGTAAAGATCGCCAATTACTGATGGCTATAGGTCAAAAAATGAATCAGTTAAATGAAAATGCAGAGTGGTACCATTCTTTGTTTACCACTTGTAATACCTCTATTGTTGAAGTAGTCAACAAGATAACGCCAGGCCGTATACCATTTGTATGGCGCAATTTTCTTCCAGGGTATACTCCCAAAGCTGCGTTTAAGTTGGGTTTGATCGAAGATTGGGGAGGTCTAGAGAATACTATGGAACTAGCCAGAGTAGATGAGTTGGCCAAATCATGGAATAAAGATGATGATTATAGCGAATTTATTAGGCGAAAGATGCCTAAATCACCGGTCAATAAAGGCTAGTAGCGAGCCATTCTCAACTTTAATTGATAGTTCGCCTTCCAATATTTCATTGTGCAAGCCCATAGTTGATGGCTTCATGTCATGATTAATCAATTCCCATTTTGCTCCCGTCATGGTAACTTTTGTCGCTTGCCCAATACTAAACAACGAAAAAGTCAACCCCGCCCTCGCCTTGTAATACAGTGGATTTAATTTGCTTACAGCAATAACGATTGAATCATTTAGATGAAGTGTTACAGGAAGTTCGTATTCTAGTAACGCAAAGTAATTGGCCATTTGATGGTCTGACTTGCCGCCATCAACTCCGATAATATCAATTTCACTAACCGATAGATTTTGACAAAACCTCAGTGCTTTACTCAAATCATTACTATTTTGTTCATCAGATTTGATAATTTGGATATTGTCCTGTTCTGCTTTTGCCAAATTTTGTACAGTAATACTATCCAAGTCGCCTACTAGAAAATCTACTGTAACATCATGCTCATAACACTCAGAAATCGCTCCATCACAAGCAATTATTGTCTCGGCAGATTGTATCAATTTATGCCATTTTGTTAATTGTTTTTGAGGAGAATTTCCAATGATTAACACCCTTGACATATTGAAAGGGAATTGGTCTAGGTTTGTCAATACTTGTGATAAAACTTGTTTATTGACCCCCTACGGGGGTCATGGGATAACATAGACAATGGTTTTGAACCATCAATGAGTCAGTTAGGTATGGCGAGTGATTCAACACACGAAAACTCGCTCAAGGCCTCGGTGATTGTGTTACTATTAATTTTACATTCTTTTTCTATTGGTGCTACTATTTTTGTCCAAAATGAAACCTCAAATTTAGATATTGATTCGATACAATATAGATCCGAAGTTATGAACGATTTTGATATTGATTTTGGTTATGAAATGGCAGGTCAATATATCGATTATGATGATTTGACTCAAGCCAAATTAAGGCACGATTTTGATTTATCTTCCTACTTTGAGAGACAAATTACTGACGCATCTGATGGCATTCCAACCTCTCCCGATGTCACCATATCAAATCAACATGAAATAGGCGCTTGCTGGTTAGATACTAATGGGTACGTGTACAGTTATTCTCTAGATTTAAATAATAATTCAAGATTATTAGAAGTCGATACAGTACCAGCTAATCCAGATGTCAGTACAATGACTGGTTGTTCAATAGCAGTAAAAAATAATGGAAGGCAAACATTACTTTACGCAAACGGTAGTGACATTAAAGCTGCTCAAATCGCATACCAAAGCCCAATATATCCAAATGGTGATGAATGGCATACTAGAACTATTTTAGAAGGAGTAAACGCCACAAATATAGAACTATCATTGACTCCTAATGAACTTGAATGGGGTGCGTTCAGGGATGATTTAGGACGATTACATAGCATCAATTATACCGGTGCTTATTGGGAAACAAGTATTATCCACCAAGGCCCAATAAGCGAAGATTTCGAACTAGAAATAGATGCAAATGGTGCGATAAAATTGTTGTATAATTATGGTAATTCAACAATATTACACACCATAGTAAATGAGCAACATACTTCTGAAACAGTCCATCAAAGTGACAATCTGCATAACGATGTAGGCCTGACAATGGATGGCTTTGGAATGCTTCAAATGTTTTCTACTACTTTGGAAAATAATATTTCTAAAATAAAGGTACAGCGTTCTCTGTCAAATCAAAAAAACCAGTTTGATTCCATTCCTATGACTACTTTTGAAAGTCAACTAGAGAACAC
>DUJK01000164.1:2432-6067 GCA_013329925.1 Candidatus Poseidoniaceae archaeon | reverse complement strand
GGTATGTTCTTTAGATACTTTGGTGATGTAACTTGGATGGATATAGGCTTCAATGAATATGAGTTTGAGCATAAGTATACCTGGGTGGAAAGTCTTGGAATAAATTGGGCTGTAGGACTTGATGCACTATCTTTCCCTATGGTTTGGCTAACTACTTTCTTGCTTCCTGTTACCATAATTGCCACTTGGAATGAAAAACATGGAGCAACCTATTTCCCGCTACTATTGATGATGGGTGGTGCACTAATTGGCGTATTTGTTTCACTTGACTTATTCATGTTCTACGTATTTTGGGAATTAACGCTAATTCCAATGTTTTTCCTTATTCTAAAATGGGGCGGCAAGGATCGAAAGTATGCTTCTCAGAAGTTCTTCATCTACACCTTTACTGCCTCAGTGGTAATGCTGTTAGGACTAATCACCCTGTACTTCTTACAAGATCCATACAGCTTGGCATCATCAGGTACGATGACTGGTAGGAGTTTCTCTATTCCCGAACTGATAGATAATGCAAGAGCGAACAATATTGGAGACAATTGGTATCTAGGCGCTCAAATGCAAAAGATACTATTTGTTATGCTGATGATCGGATTTTTGGTTAAACTGCCAGCAGTCCCATTCCATACTTGGCTGCCTGATGCACACGTACAAGCACCAACAGGTGGCTCTATGCTGCTTGCTGGAGTAATGTTGAAAATGGGCGCATATGGAATGTTTAGGCTACCAATTAGTTTGTTTCCACATGCATTATATCATTTCCAACTTGCTTTGATGATAATCGGTATGATTTCATTAGTGTGGGGAGCAATAGTTTGTTTGGGCCAAACCAATCTCAAGAAGATGGTCGCCTATTCATCAGTTTCACACATGGGAGTAATTCTAATCGGAATTGCTACAATGCAACCAATGGGTTGGGCTGCAGCCCTCTTCATGATGTTTGCACACGGAATAATCAGCCCAATGCTGTTCGCAGTCTGTGGTGCGTTCAAACATCATTACCACAGTATGGAAATCGGGGCAATGAGAGGTATGGCAAAACATTCTCCATGGCTTGCAACATCGATGATGTTTGCATGGATGGCATCTTTAGGGCTGCCGCTACTTGCCGGATTCGTCGCGGAAATAATGATGCTAATCGCCCTTTGGAAAATGATTTCTCTTGATGGATGGAGTATTTGGTGGATGGTTGGACCAGCGCTGGTTTTAGCCCTAACCGCAGCCTACTATCTATGGTCAATGCAAAGAACAATATTTGAAGGTGGAAAAGATACTCAACCTCCAGAAACTATGAAGGGACAGGCAATTCCAGATATTAGTAGTTCAGAAAAATTCGCTATGCTAATCTTGGCGCTATTCACAATAATCTTTGGTGTTCTGCCATGGATTGCACTTGACATGATGGATGATTGGACTATTCAAGCATTTGAGGGCTTAATAATCCCTCTACTAAAGGGAGGTGCCTGATATGTCCACTGTAGAAAATGTTGAGCCATTTAGTGATGGTTTCATATCTGCACTATGCCCTGAACTGATAATTTTTGCCGGTCTTTTAGCATTGATTATAATACCAAACCTCGGTAAAGGTACTGTCAGAATACCAGGTACTCAAACCAGAGTAATGTGGTTCCTTGGTGGCGAGAGATTCAAAATTACCAGTAATCCAAAAATGCCTGCATGGATTGCTACAATCACTTTAGCTGCAGCATTTACGCAAACCGTGTTATCGTTCCAAGATGGTGTTGATAGAACTGCTATTGTTACTGAAAGTGGCACACAATTATTGTTGGTAAATGGTTTTAGTAGAGTATTTGAAATGATATTCTTCGGTGCACTTACTCTTGCAGCATTTGCCTCCATGAATCGGTTAGAGGTCAAAGGAATAGGTCCAAAATTGTCAACAGATAACCTGTATAACAATCGCCGTCAAGCAGACTTCTATATTCTAATGCTTACTTGTGGCCTAGGTATGTCTGTAGTCGCCCTTGCTCAAGACTTGTTTGTCTTATTCATTGGTCTTGAATTAGCGTCATTCTCAACCTATGTTTTGGTTGCCTTCTACAAGGAATCAAAGGTTGGTACTGAAGCTGGAATGAAATATTTCATCGTTGGTTCAGTAGCATCTGGAGTTGGTCTTTATGGCCTTTCAATGCTTTACTTATGGGCTGGTTCTTTACAATTTGATGTCCTTGCGGCACAATTCGTCATTAACGGTACAGACCCACTTCCACTGATCGGTATCGGCTTTGTATTGGTTGGGTTTGGCTTCAAAGTTAGTGCAGCGCCTTTCCACTTTGCTGCGCCAGATGCATATGCCGGTGCCAGCAGCCCAGTTGCTGGTATTCTGGCAACAGCAAGCAAGGCAATGGGGATTATCGGACTTATCAGAATGCTGTTAATCGTTGCCTCACCTGAGGCAAGCGAAGACGGGACGGTATGGCTAACTCTGCTTGGAATCATCTCCCTAATCACTATGACATGGGGTAATATTGCTGCCCTTGGCAGCACCAATCCTAAGCGTATGCTTGCCTACTCCTCAGTTGCTCATGCAGGATACATGCTTGCTGCAATAACTGCAATTGGGGCATGGAATTGGGATGATTCACTTGCTGGAGAGCCAGGTGAAGCAGCCGTTGCCGTACTAACCGCAGTAATCTTCCATCTTGTGGTTCTTGTTGCGTTTAAGCTTGGAGCCTTCCTAGTCCTCTCGGTATTAGAGTCAGATGGCGATGCATCACGTCTTTCATCGCTTGGTGGTTTAGCAAAGCGTGAACCATTCCTCGCAGTTGCTATGTTTGTCTTTATGATTTCACTTGCAGGCGTACCGCCACTGGCAGGATTCGTTTCTAAACTTCTAGTGATAATGGGCATAGTCAAGGTGGCCGTCGGTCAAATGGGTGCTGAGATTATGGCTGGCGGAGATTATGGTCTTGCCGATGTCCATTGGGTTTGGTGGTTAGCCCTTGCTATGATAATCAACTCAGCAATTTCGATGTTCTATTATCTACGAATTGGAGTAGTTATGTTCTTTGAGGAGCCCGAAGAAGGCAGAACAGGTCCGCTGCCACAGGGATGGCAAGTAAGATTTGCAATACTAGCCTGTTTGATGGCCACACTATTCATGGGAGTTGCTAGTGATCAATTACTAGAAATTTGTGAAGTTGCGGCAAAGAGCCTAAATTATAGTTGGAATTAATCTGCTTCCATGTGGTCAATTCAATAAGGGATGTCGATTAGGCAGGATGAGTGAGACTCAATGGGTAGAAGGCACGAAGAGAAAGTCGATGTAGAAGAATTAGCCCGTCTGGAAAACCCAGAGGATGGTTCTACTGGTAAGATTCGTGTCAAAATGCCAAACCGTAGAATCAATGAGATGTTTGCTTTAGCCGACCAAATCCTCGGCGGCAGGAGAGTGTCAATACTTTGCGAAGACGGGGAAACTAGACTTGCTAGGATTCCAGGTAAGATGCGCCGTAGACAATGGGTTAGAGAAGGTGACTTGATAATTGTCTGGCCATGGGATTTTCAGGATTCAAAGGCTGATGTAAAGCACAGATATACCAAAACTCAAGCAATGTACTTATCGAGAAAAGGAGTTCTGCCAGATGATGTTGATATCTTTGGCATGAATGTAACCC
>DUJK01000164.1:0-2026 GCA_013329925.1 Candidatus Poseidoniaceae archaeon | reverse complement strand
GTCGACGCTATGTTTGGCGATTCTGAAGAAGACGACGATGTTGATGACATGTTTGGTGACGCTGAAGCGGAAGCATCCGAAGCAGCACCAACAGAAGATACCGAAGAGCCCTTTGTCCCTGTTGAAGAATATCCAGACTCCGGTGATGAGGGTGATGATGATGATGATGACATCGATATCGACTCATTATTCGGCTAAATAACAGCCCAGAGGTGGTCGATTGAAAGACCGAAAAGAAAACTGGGACGAACTTGCGATTAACAAGAATCGTAATCGAAAAAGTAAATCTAAGCGATCAAAGTCGAAGAAGAAACTCGATCAAGATGAACGAGATGACAAGGATTTTATTGATTCTCTAGAAACTTCTACCGGCAAGTATGAGTGGATGAAGGAAAAACGCTACAAGTCCCTATTTCGTGATATAGAAAATAAACTTCAAGGCGTTATGGGAAAGGGCTCGTTTGAATGGGTCGACCGGCGAGTTTTCGATCAAGTATTTGACAGACTTACCCTTATGTCAATATTTAAATTAATGAAAAATGAAGTAATTGATACTGTTGATTTTCCAGTTGCTAGAGGAAAGGAAGCTCACGTATTTCACGGCACAGATCCAAATGGTAAACCGATTGCCATCAAAATATTTCATACATCGAATGCAGTTTTTAAGAATCTAATCCAATACATCGAAGGAGATCGTAGATTTAGCGGACTTCGTCGCCGACATCGAGACTTAGTCGATATATGGGTTAGAAAAGAGCAAAGAAATCTCTCAAGACTGGCCAAATGGGGACTTAATGTGCCCGAGCCATTGGGTATCCACAAAAACGTCTTAGTGATGGATTATCTTGGAAATGATACATCTCCATATCCAAAATTACGTGAGGTTTCGATTGAAAATCCGCAAGAAGTATATGATGAATTATTAGAATTTCTTGCGGTAGCATGGCAAAAAGCAAACTTGGTTCACGGAGATTTCTCGCCATTCAACATTCTCTGGAGCGATGAAGTTGGACCAATCGTGATCGATGTTGGTCAGGCTGTAATACAATCCCATCCAAAAGCCCAGGAGTTTCTAATTAGGGATGTGACACGATTGGTAGAATGGGGTAATAAGAACGGTTTAGAAGTGGAACTTGCTGAAGCGATGTTTGAGGTCCTAAATATGGATTTAACTCATATCGTAGAACAAGAATAAACTCTCATTCCTCTTCCCAAACAACAGTTTCATCCTCTGATAATTCCATCATTTCGAAAACCGCTTCGCCATCTTCTGGATCAACTTGACTGGCGCGCATTCTCCTTGACCTTCGGTCGGATATTTCTGAAAGACCGGGGACTAAATTTTCAAAACCAACAGTCTCAACAGAATCCGATTTAACTGCGATAGTATCTAGTGATCGATTGCTTAATTTCGCCTTTCTTCGGTCTTTCTCAAGATAGCCTAGTACAGACCCATGTTCAGAGCCACCTGCTAGCATTTCGATTGCTTGTCTAGCAGCAAAAAGTCCCTCCTGCTCACCGATAATAACTACGGTAGATTTGTAAATAGTAATCTCGGTGTCTGTTAGATTTTCAATCAATTTCCTTACTTTTCCTTGACTACCAATAATTCTTGAGCGAACTCTTCGTTGTTGATTTGAACGCTTACCAACGAAGTCTCTTAAATCAACCATTTCAAAAAAATGTTGGTCATCAAACAACCGAATTGCGGCTTTAGGGGCCATTCCACGGCCGATTGCCTTTACCACATCGGGTAATTTCATCGCTTTTACCGGGTCATAACTTCCCGGCTCTCCCCAGGTAACTTCAACATCACCAGTTTCAGAATTGATGAATAAGTCTTGACATCCACAGGCTTCGCGAATTGATTTCACAGTAGTGCCTTTGACTCCTATCAAAACAGCAATCCTGTCTTTTGGCACCCTAGGAAGACCTTGTCGCATGGTGGTGCGTGAGACTCATATCTTTTCAATCTCTTGTATTCCTCTGTAATAGAGAAATTACGAAAGCGCAAACAATTATTGCA
>DUJK01000009.1 GCA_013329925.1 Candidatus Poseidoniaceae archaeon | reverse complement strand
TTGTTAATCATTCAAATTTGTACTCTAGCAGGGGCGGTGCTAAGCCTATTGGTGCTAATTTTACTAGGTTTTGATTCAGCATTCTCATATTTGTTGTGGACTATGGGTGGAGTATTTGTCATCTTTACAATGACGCCAATTTTCACTTGGGAATTGCCAATTATGTTGCGTGCTAAAGGCGGGATATGGGCTCGACTTGCCAGGCATGCAAGCCGTAATACCTTTGCCTGGCTTGGCGGGCTGCTGCTGCTTTGGACAATTGGATTTGCCGGTATTGACCCGATTAGAGGTGATATGACTCCAGATGAATTTTCCTTTATTCTACTTGGTTTGGTTGAAGTCTTTGCTGGGGTAATGCTGCTAACTAGTGCAGCCCCGATGCTGGTTTCTCGTATTGGCCGGTCAAGATTGTTAACCAAACGCATGGGACCAACTGTCCCAGTAGCATTGGCTCATCCATTGGCTAGTCCAGTGCGTACTGCAGTAGTTATGGCGATGTTTTCAATCACGGTATTTTCGGTGGTCGTGCTTAGTGGCTATACTGAACAATTTGACAATTATTCCAGTTCCTTTGTTGAAGAGACTGAAGGGGAATTTGAATTGATGTTAACTTCGTCCCGCTCAAGGCCAATCGAATTATCAAATGACCCAATGGAGTGGAATTTATCTTCTGGTCTTGCCAGTGAAATTGATGCTGTTGGTTTAGTCCATCGCTCAGAGGTATTTTTGGAAGATTCCAAGCAAGAACGCATGCCGTATGTCTTACGTGGATTTGATGAAGAATTTGCCGAACATGGGGGCCTGCCACTTTACGAGTGGGACAGGCAACTTGGCAGTAGTGAAACTGAGGTTTGGCAAGTAGTGGAAAGTCGGCCGGATTTGGTGTTATTAGACGCCTCTTTTGGGCTTGAATTAAGTACCGATGGAACGGGCATTTCTATGTTAAGTTTTTCAATTGGAGATTCGATTTCTCTAATTGATTTATCTAACCCAGGAAACAAGCGAATTGTCACCGTTGCTGGCTATCTTGAACAGTCGTCATATTTGTTCTCACCAGGGGTCTGGATGAGTGGTGAAATTGTCGAGGATCAGTTCGATGGTAGAGTAACAAGAATGTACGTAAGTTTGAGTGATTCTGCAACTCCTTCAAGCGACTTCGATGATTCTGGAATCAAGACATTTTCAGCCACTGGTAAACCAGAAAATGTTAGAATAGCGGCAGCAGAATTGTCAGAGGATTTGGAAGACAACTTAAGCGGTGAAGGTGTGAGTGTATCTATTATCTCAGATGACGTTATGCTGATACAGTCCCTAGTTATCGCAATTCTTGGTATTTTTGAGGCATACTTGGCGCTTGGACTGGTAGTAGGAATCGGTGGGATTGGTGTGGTGACGGTACGTTCAGTATCTGAGCGACGCAAAACAATTGGCATTCTAAGAGCGCTAGGTTACCGTAAAGACATGGTCATGCTATCGTTCTTAATCGAGGTTTCTTGGGTTGCTTTACTTGGTATTATCAATGGTGTTATGGTTGCAGTTGGCTTCCATAGGGCGCTTTATGTGGCATTTTGGGAAGACCAAGGTGCCCGGTTTACTCTGCCATGGTCTACCATTCTAACGGTAATAATAGGCGGTTGGTTACTGGTTATGTTAGCAACAGCGATACCAATACGCCGTGCAACAATGGTTCCACCTTCTGCAGCTTTACGAGAGGTTTGAGATGTTAAATTTTATCAAAAACCGTAAAAATCACCTGAAATGAGGGGAAAAGGAAGTAATTTCATTTCTTTTTTTGTACATGGAGAGGGCTACAAATTTTTCACTCCATTCAACTGGTTAAACGGCCGACTAACTGCCAATTTTGTATTAAAACGCATCACTGTGACCATGAAAATTCCTTCCTATAGTATAAATACGACCTTTTGCGTGGGTGAGGCTACCGAACCGTCGGAGGTATACCTATGAAGAAAATGACCCCAATGATTCTCGTGATATTGATGTTGACTAGTTTTTTGTCAGCGGTAGATGTTTACGAGCTACAAGAAGAAAGCAATAACGAAGAGACAAGTGCACGTGCTGGAGCAGATCCAGAAATGGTGTACATAACTTCGCCAAGAGAGACAACTACAGTTGATGGTGAAACCACCAACGAGTTGCTTGCTGGCGATGATGTGAACTTCAAAGCATGGATTAGAAATGGCGGTGACGCTGATTTGACCAACATGCAATACCAAGTTAATATCTACATTGACCAAAATGGCCAGAGAGGACCTATTGCAACTGGTGCTAATGGCGATTTGAGTTGGGAAAACAACAAAGCTATCTGTGCTAACAACTGCCAAACCGCTACCTTGGCGGCTGGAGACTTCCTCAACGGTGGCGAATCAACTTTGATGAATACCGATGGTACAGACATGGAATGGACTCCATCCACAGGTAAATACATAATCGTCATAACACTAACCTCTCAAGTTTTAGGTGATCCAGGTAACGATGAAATGTCAATTTCTGTTACGGTTCGTGATTACTTTGATTTGGATGTAAGTGTAACATGGTTAGATGCTACAGGAAACCCAATACCCGGTTCGGTTGAAGGAGTAAATCCTGTGGATTTCCAAATCACTGCCAGTTTATCAGGTTCTTCCGCACTCAATGTAAGAACAACTAGTGTAGCAGTTACAGTTACCGGTGGAACTTACACAGGACCTAATCTGGTAATACTAGGAGAACAATTCAATGTAGCAACAAACGATGATGGTCTAGGGAATGTTACAACATCCGACAGATTTGTTATCGGAGACAATGGACAAACACCTCCAGGTTTGGCTAGCGGAGTTTCGGATGTATACACCGTTACTCCACCATCTGACGGCGAATATATTGTTTCTGTCGCACTAGAATCGTATGTGTTGTATGACGGACAGTCATGCGCAACAGAGTTATCGGTTTGTGAAAGAACTGTTGCTGAATCAGATAACGAAGATGAATATATGTCTAACAATTATGATACAATTGGCGGTTCAGCAACAACCTTCCACGATATCGCATTGAGTAACTTCTTCCTAGCCCCAGTCATGGAAAGTGACGAAGATGAAGGGGATGAAAATGAACAATCAAATCAACAAGATTCCTATGGCGGATTAGGCGGCGAAATAACCCAGTCACTATCGCCTGGAATTTACAATCTTGTTGCTGAGGCATTCCACGCGTCATCATCTACTACTCCAATTTATGAATGGAATATGGTTTTCACCATTACACTAGACGGAGTTTCAACCACTATAGAAGCTGTGGATTGTCCTGAACTAAATTACAACTACATGTACCTTGGAGTCTCAACCGATAAGACTGATGCTGAACCAATTGGAACAGCATGTGTCTCTCATGAGTTTGGACAAGGCGATTACATCATAGACGCTACTGTTGTATTGAACGGAAGTTTGAATGAAGAAACATCCGTAGTTGATACTAAAACATCGGACATGTCACTTTCAAACAATGGATATGACTTTGATGTAAACTTCATCAATTACGCACCACAAATATTGAGTTTGAAGTCAAGCTCAGACTCAGGAATTGCTGACCAAGATACAATGACATTTATTGCAGAAGCATTTGATATCGAAGGAGACGAAATGACCTATGTTTGGACTGACAGAGACGGAAACAATATTGATTGTGAGGAAAGCATCTGTGAAGTCGATTTGAGAAGCACAATGGTTCCAACCTACCGAGTTGTTGTAACAGTTGCTGATACGACTGGGGCATCGACCTTTACGTCCATTGATGTAGGAGTTTCTAACAAGCTAATGGAATCTAGTTCTGGCCTTGCCAATGATGTTCAAGTCGTATACGACCTTACATACAAAGGCTCAGGATTGACTGTTGATTTTGCTGACATGGAAACTTCCGCTATGACTGTTAGTCAGTGTGCAGGTGAATACACGCCGTTTGCTAGCGTTAGCATGACTCCATCAACTACATTTGACTCATCCGCAGTTGAAAGTCAATCATTGACAGTTCACTTCCCTGACACTGCTGGCGTGCTTTATGTATGGCTAGAATTGAACGGAATTGTGACTGAAATCGCATCAGGTCAAGCAGACGAAGTTTCTGCAGGAATTGTAGGATATACCTACGAGTTCCCATCAAGCGCAGACATGCTCGCTCAAGGGGCAGTCTTGCACCTGATCAACGAGGAGTGCCAACTACCTGACCCGCCTTCTAGTACTGTTTCATTCACTGTAACTGAACTAGCAGGTGCAGAATTAAGCATCGCATACACAGCAACAGGACAATTAACTGGCGAGACTGTTAGGATTACAGTATGTGCTGCTCAGGCAGACTGTGAGACTCCTGAAGTTGTTTATGATCGTGTTGAAACAGACAACCCAAGCGTAACTTACAAAGGAACACATGGAGTAGAATATCACGTCTCAACTCAGATGTGTAATGAATTTGCATGTGCTGCTGCTACAACTATTGCTAAGACAGCCGATGGAGAAGTAGCAGGAATTACAGCAACTGATGTAACAATCGCAAATTCTGGTGAGACATGGGCTGTAACCTGGAAAGAATCCTCTGTTGATGCAGATATTGCTGGATGGTATGTCTGCTGGAACAAAGGTGAGTTCTCTGCCACTCAGATGGAGTTGATGATTGATAGTTCTTGCAAGATGGTTGAGCAAGCAGCTTCTGACAGTACTGGTATGATTCAGACTACAATTGACCAATACACCACCGTAGAAACTACTCAAGTTCACTTTGCAGTGGTGCCTTATGACGTTGTTGGCAATGTAGCTTACGGAGCCTCAACAGATAGTATCCTTTACGACAGGCAAGTTGACAATACCGATACTGGAGATGGCACCATCACAACCGATGATGAAGCATCCTCTGGTGTCCCAACTTGGACATGGGGTGTTATTGGAGCAGTAGTAGTTGTAGCATTTATTGTTGGTGCATTTATCCTATCTCGAGGAGATGGTGATGATGACGACGACAAAGAATGGGATTACTGATCCTTGACAATAAAATCAAGGGTATAATTGCACGCTAAATCATAACAGATTTGGCATAATGCCGGAGGGGCCGTTTAGGCGACCCCTCCGGCTTTTTTTTATCATTTTTTAACTATCATTTTTATAGTCAAACGCTGCTAATGATGGCGATTTCAAAGATTCTGTACCCCAATGCTCATAAGGGGAATAAATCGTGGCTAGCATTACATGCGGTGCCGCATGGGGGAATGACATATGAATAATATAAAGAATAGAAATGTAAGAACCATATTTGGTGGAATTGGAATAGCAATGCTATTGTGCGTTTTGATGTTGATGATGTCCTGGTCAGCTGTTGTCCAGAACTCAGACATAAACGCCATTGAAAACCAATCTACTGAAGATGAGAAAATTGTTGTCGAAGACACCAAGTTTGAATTAGAC
>DUJK01000189.1 GCA_013329925.1 Candidatus Poseidoniaceae archaeon | reverse complement strand
TTCCCTAATGATTCAACAGAAACCATGGATACCGATGGTGATGGAGTGGGCGACAACTCGGATTGGGCAGTAAATGATGCGTCTGAAAGTGCAGACACGGATGGTGATATGGTCGGTGACAATGCCGATGTTTTCCCTACAGACGCCAATGAAACCATTGACAGTGATGGTGATGGAGTTGGGGATAATGGCGATGTTTTCCCTAATGATGCTTTAGAGACAGTTGATTCGGATATGGATGGAGTGGGGGATAACTCGGATGCTTTCCCTAATGATTCATCAGAAACGATGGATTCAGATTCAGATGGAGTTGGCGATAATGCTGATTGGGCACCAAATAATTCCAATGAAACACAAGATTCCGATGGCGACATGGTCGGTGACAATGCCGATGCATTCCCTAACGATGCCAATGAAACCCTCGATAGTGATGGTGACGGTGTTGGTGATGTTGCTCAAGCAGCTGCTGAAGCAGCAGCAGCCAAACAAAAAGAGGAAGATGAGCAACGAAGAAACATGATAATTATTGCAGTTGTTGCGGTAATCATCGCAGTTCTTGGTGTAACTATGTTGCTGCGTAAACGTAGTGCTAGTTCACAGCCAGAAATCAAAGAATATGGCTATGGCAATTCATCAGAACAGTCAACCAATGACTCTGTTGTGCAAGCAACACCAAGCCAACTACAAATCCTCAACCAATGGACAGATGAGTCTGGCTATACTTGGCGTAAGATGAGTGATGGCAGCCATCACTATTGGGATGGTAATGACTGGGTCAAGCACAATTGAAGACTGATTCTAAGGGCTGACTCTCTTTCTGTCCCGAGGGAACAAAACAGTTTCTCTGACGTTCTTGGCACCGGTTAGTTTCATCAAGATTCTTTCGACACCAAGACCCCATCCAGCGTGTGGAGGGACTCCATGTCTGAATCCTGCAACATAGAACTCAAATTCTTCTGGATCTAAATCCATGTCTTTCAAATTTTCAATCAGCACATCCATTCGGTGTTCTCGTTGTCCACCTGAAGTCAGTTCGTCTCTGCCAAAGTTAAGATCAAATCCACGGCTTAGTTGTTTTCCTGTAGAGCCAATCTCACCTTCCACATGGTGTATGTAAAACGGTTTCAAATCCATCGGCCACCTTGGCAAGAAATAGAATTGAGGTAGATCTTCTGCTAGTAAGTCTGAATTCTCAGCATCGATATCATCGCCCCATTCAATTTCTCCACCTTTCTTCTTGATGATGTCAATGGCATCACAGTAAGATACTCTTGGGAACGGTAATTCTGGTACAATTACTTCAACTGGCTCTTCACCTTGAGTCGCACGATATTGGTTAATTGTTGCAATGTGTTGTTGTGATTCCTCGTCTTTAGATACACAATCCCACATATGGTAAATCATTCTCTCTAAGACCCCCATTACATCTTCATCAGTAGACCAAGAACACTCAATATCAAAGGAGATGAATTCGTTAAGGTGCCGGTATGTATCGTGTTTTTCAGCTCTAAATGCAGGTCCGATTTCAAACACTCTTTCAAGTCCTCCCGACATACATAATTGTTTGAATAATTGCGGTGATTGGTTAAGGAATGCTGGGATATCGAAATATTTCATCGGAAACAAATCTGTCCCACCTTCGGTAGCAGTGGCAACTATCTTTGGGGTATGGGTTTCAAAGAATCCTTCGTTGATTAGTGCCTCTCTGCCGTACTGTAATACCTTGCCACGGAGCCTGAACATTGCTGCAACATGAGCTCGACGCAGGTCGAGAAACCGGTTGTCTAATCTTGTATCAAGAGCGACGTGAACAGTATCTGTAACACCAAGAGGGAGTGGTGCTTCAGCCCTAGCTATCAATGTGACAGATGAAGCCACGACCTCATATGCTGGAGGAGGAGTTGGCTCGCCTTCTTTGGTCTTTGGTGGGCGCTTTTGTGAAACTGTTCCAGTAAATTGTAGTGTTGACTCTCTGGTCATTCTTTGAACCATATCCAATGCTTCATCTCCCACATTATCCCCCTTCAAGAAAATTTGAGTTTTACCGGTTCCATCTCTCAAGTCAACAAAGCAAATTGCTCCCTTGCCACGATTTGCTTCCATAAATCCTGCTACAGTTACTTCTTTATCGACTAATTCAGCCCCATTAGATTGAATTTCTCCAAGGGTATGTGTTCGATAATGTGTCGCGACATAGGTGCTCATGAAACTGTGCGAAATGCCGTAGGTCATGAAAGGTTCGCTAATATCACCTGTTTAGTTAATAGAAATTAATGCTATTTTTATGATTATTAAGAATATTTTAATTACTATTTTTACGATTCCTTCATAAGTGAGAGGTTGCCGCACCGAGTTATGACTGACGTATTATTTTCTTCCGAATCGGTAACTAGCGGCCATCCCGATAAACTGTGTGATGCAATTTCCGACGCCATAGTAGATGCTTGCTTGGCAATCGATAGTAACGCAAGAGTTGCAGTTGAAACCTGCGTCAAAGGAAAACAAGATGTGGGTCTAATAGTGCTGGCTGGGGAAGTATCTCTTATTGGTGGTGCCCCAGATTACGAGGCAGTAGCTCGTAGTGCAGCCGCTATGATTGGATACACATCCCATGCAATCGGTATGGATGCAACCAATCCAGAGGTTTGTGAAGTACAAGTCCATATCACCACTCAGTCGCCAAATATTGCACAAGGCGTCAATAAGGATGGACTTGATCAAGGAGCTGGAGATCAAGGTATGATGTTTGGTTATGCTTGTGAAGAAACTGAAGCATATGATGAGTTGAAAGGTCGATACTTCCCTCTTGCTGCAGCATTATCTCAAAGGTTATCTAGGAGATTATCAACCGTACGAGAACAAGGTATTTTGCCTTGGTCTAGGCCTGATGGTAAATCTCAAGTCACCGTTCAATACGATGCTAACGGAGATATAAGCAAAGTACATACAGTAGTAATTGCCATTCAGCACGATAACAATCTTAAATCACAATTCAATGATTCTGAAGAAGCAGAACTAGCGTATGTTAGGGAACAAATAAAAACTCATGTTGTCGAACATTCAATACCTGCAGAATTATTGGCAGATGGATATAAGTTAGTTGTTAATGGTACTGGAAGATTTGCCGACCCCGGTGGCCCTTATGCAGATGCTGGTTTGACTGGAAGAAAAATCATAGTTGACACATATGGTGGAATGGGTAGACATGGTGGAGGTGCCTTTTCTGGTAAAGATCCATCTAAAGTCGACCGATCTGCCGCTTATGCTTCAAGATGGGCGGCAAAGCACGTAGTTGCGGCAGGATTAGCATCTCGTTGTGAAATCCAATTGGCCTACGTTATTGGAGTTGCAGAACCTGTTAGCGTAAGAGTCGAAACTTTTGGAACTTCACAACTTTCTGAGCAAGAGGTAGCCTTGCGTGTCAGAAGAGTCTTCGACTTTAGGCCAGGGGCGATTGCTAGAGACCTCAATTTACAACAACCAATTTACTCAATTACTGCTGCCGGTGGACACTTTGGCAGAGTTCCAAGCGGGGCAGGAGATTTCCCTTGGGAAGTTATTGACCAAGGACGCATTGAGTTACTTCAAACCAGCCAGTGATGGCCGAAATTTCACCCAAACCTCCGATTCACTCAAGAGGGATGTGATGTTGGCTTGACTTGGTCTTATGGCGCGCAATGCAAATAGAGCAATATTCTTTGTATTTTTGATGGTTTTTGCCACAATTACTCCAATGGTTGGAAGTGCTAGTGCCCATTCTGCAATCATTCTAACACTGGATAAACCGCATATTGTCTTGCAGGGCGGCAATTCAGAAAACATGTCGATGACAATTGAAAACAACGGTTCTTCCATTGAATCATACAACATTAGTTTAGATTTAGCAGGTTTAAGTGATGTGTGGAATATCACCTCAGTTAACCAGTCGGTAAATGGAGTTCTTCCTACTTTTGATGCGGATACGACATTCATTGTGCGGCTAGATGTAGGTGCAGAACCCAGCGACAGCGGCTCATTTATCATCAATGTGTCAGAACAGGATAGTGATATTTATTCATTAATCACAGCCTATGTGACAGTCTCTCCATCATATGCATCATCGATTTCCTTTAATTCCGCAAATGGTCCATTACAACAAATGACTGCTGGCACCACAGCTAATTTCACCATTGATGTTTCAAATGACGGAAACGCACCGGACACAATATTGTTAGATGTAGATGCTGAACCAGACCTTGCCGCATTCTGGGCCAACTTAAACAACAATACCGGAAATAACTCCAACAATAACAACTCTAACAATAACTCAAATAACAACTCTGATAACAACTCAGGAGGGGGCTCAAATAATACCAACAACAATAATAGCGCGAATGTAACTGTTCCAGCTAACGTTTTGATGTATGGTAACAGCTACATCTACACCAATAACATAGATTCAATGCTGGAGCAAATTTTCAATTCTGTTGGCCAACATAATTCAACAATTGCTAATACTGCTGCAGCCATGAGATTTTCTCAACATTGGAGTAACATCAATACCAGCGGTAATACTTGGAATACCTCATTACGTGATTCGGGTCATGATTGGGATTATGTGGTGCTGCAAGATCAAAGCCAGATTCCAGGATTTCAAAGAACTAATCAAGAATGGATCGACAGTAAAGATTCAGCGGCCTTGATTGCTGATGCAGTTGATGATGAAAATTCTGAAGTTATGCTAATGATGACTTGGGGCCGAAGAAGTGGTGACCCATCCAATCCAGTAAGATATTCTAACTTCACCAACATGCAAGATGAATTAGCCAGTGGATATACAGATTTCCACGACAATATGACCAATCCTTCTAGAGATGTTTGGATTGCTCCAGTAGGCTTGGCTTTCCAGAATATTTACTACACAGTTCTAGATTCAGGATCTACGCCTACTTTACCGGGTAATACCTTCTACGATCTTTACACTTCAGATGGCAGCCATCCATCATTGACTGGCTCCTATCTTGCCGCTTGTGTATTGTATGCGACAATTACGGGCGAGTCAGCAATCGAGGTGAATGATTCAATAGCTATTGCAGCCAATATCAAACTTGAACTCCAGCAGGCGGCCGACGACACAGTGTTTAACCAAACTAGTAGCATTGACTATCCGTGGGAAAATGGTTCTCAAACTACTTCCATGAGCCAAAATAGAGTTGTACCGCCGGGATGGAACTTAGTGTTTGACGACTCACAGATGAGCAATGTCCCTGCATACAGCGATGTTCAAACGACATTGCAAGTTTCTGTTCCAAGTAATGCCCAACCGGGTTATTACGGGTTTAATTTGTTTTCAGCGTCAACCAACGGCAATAACTCAAACAGCTACACTTTCGTGGTTGAAGTCTTGCCAGAAAACAATTTGAGTTTCTCTTTCCTAGACCAAGCCAGTGACTTTATTCCCGGGCAATCGGTTACTACCTCGCTTCAAGTTACCAATACGGGAAATGGTGAATTAGATTTGAACTGGAACCTAACTTCGCTGTCAGGCCCTTGCATTGTGAGTTTAATCGATGCATCCACAACATCATTCATGCCTGGTGACGTAATCGACATTGGTTTCATTGCTGAGGTAGATTCAAGTGCAGATAAATCTCATGATTGTGAACTATCACTCAGTGGTGAGGGTTTGCATGGCGATTACGCCTATAATGTAGAAGCATTCGAATTCATCATCAATGTTGATGAATTGATTGCTTTTGAGTTGGGACATACTTATTCGCAAGCACTTCCTTTGACTCCTCAAACTGCGGAATCATATCAATTGCGTTTGTACAATAACGGTAGTGAGGCAGTAGAATTTTTGTTAGACTTTACGTCAGAGTCTCCTTTGACAACAAATTTACTATCTCCAACCAATATTAATGTCCAATCTGGGCAGGTTGGTCTTTGGAATCTTTCCACTGATGTTGCGCAAGGCTTTACTGGCTTGATTAGCCAAAACTTTAGCGTAACATATCAAAATATCAGCAGCCATAATATGATTACATTTGACATACAAACCGTTCCAGGTTTTGCTATAAGTGGGCCATTAGACGGAAGAATTTCTACCAAGCCGGGTTCTTCAGTTGATGTGGACCTTGAATTGACCAATAGCGGTACAATGGATCTAAATCTAACAGCATCGGTCTCAGGGTTGCCAACAGGGGCAGAAGTAAATTTCTCATCGATTGAAGTTGATTTAGATGCCGGCAATAGTGAAACTATCACCATGAGTGTTAGCATGACTTCAACCGCCCAAGCCGGTTCTTATCCAATCAACATTACTTATTCTTCTAATCAAATAACCAAATCATTGACTTTAGAATTGCAGGTTGCCCAAAGCGTTGGTTTGACGGTTAATTCAATCAGCAATAATATTGTTGCGGGACCTATATCGGAGGTCTCTTACACCTTTGAAGTGACAAACTTAGGTTCCGCTTCAGATACCTTCTTTGTCAGTTTAGGATTTGATGATTCGAATAATGCTTCAACATGGTTTGATACCACTTTATCGACTTCCTCAATCAATCTTGATTCATCCTCTACCCAAGTTGTAACCATCCAGATAAGGGAACGAACAGCAGGGGCGCCAACTAACGGCTGTGATGTTGAGATAGTAGTTACATCTTCCAATGATGATACAATTTCTTCATCAATAGGTTTCAAAATAATTCCAATACAAGCAAGTGCTCAATTGACGATTCTTGCCGACGACAATAGTGCATTACCAGGGCAGACCATTAGTGGTGATGTAGTAGTGAAAAATACAGGTACAGGAGAAGATCAATTTTTACTGACTACAGTAGGACAAGATTGTGGCCTGTCGGAAATTTTCACACTTTCTGCGGGGTCATCTTCACAAGCCTTTGAGTGGAGTTGTCTAATACCAGAAACAGCAACTGCTGGTTTATCATCATTTGACTTTAGAGTGACTAGTAATGCACGCAGTGATTATGTTCTTGAGCAAATCGAGATATTCACTGTAGAGCCTAACTGGGGTAGTGAAGGAATTATCGAAATTAGTTTCGGCGACAGTATGCTATCAATGGCATCATCTGGCGGTTCATCTACTACTGTCACCGTGAAAAATTTAGCCAACGCTCCGCTATCTGGAGATTTAACAATTATTGGTGAAGATAAATCACTGTTTGACATAACGATTAGGCCGATGAATTCTGATCTGAATTCCAATCAGTTTTCGCTTTCTAACGGCCAAACTACCGTGTTTGAGTTGTTGTTTGATTCTAGGGTCTCAGAAACTGAATCTGGAAGCTTGAGGGTTTCGGCCGACCTGTTGATAGGTGGAGTTAGATATACTGAAGAATCTACAAACCTATCACTTATGATAGACGGTCCAGAGTTACCACCCAATGGTATTGAATTACCATTTGGTGTTGAATTTGATGAAGAGCAGACTATTTCGACAATGGCTGGAGGCTGGGCGTTTTCACTTCTATTATTACTACTGATGAACATATTAAGAAAGCGACGTAAGACAGTTGCCGTTAATGCCACTGTTGAAGACTCGACACTGAATGATTCCGATCAATCCAGTAAACCAAATAAGAAATCAAAAGAAAAGGAAGTAGAAGCTCGTAAATTAGAGTCTAACGAATGTAGAATGACTCCTGATAACAAAGTCACTTGTCCGTTCTGCGAGGCAAAATTAGGTGTTCCAAGAGGCAGTGAGCCGCCGTTCAAGTTCACTTGTCCTCAATGTGACAAGAAGATTAGAGTAGTCGAAAATCAAAAATTCTGATTAGCGTTTGTGGGCTATCAGCAAGAATGCTGTGTGGCCAAACGGACCATTTACTGGCCGAATGCCGCCTTTTGATGCCCTGCCCCATTGACGTTCCATTAACTCTCCAGCCCATTCAACAACAAGGCCATTATCTTCACAAGTCTGCCAAGCACGTTCGACTTGACTGGTCACTGGACAATAACAAGCGATTCTCCCGCCGGGATTTAGTAACTCAACAACAGCACTAATGGCTAAGTCATGATTTGGTAAATCTAGAATTATACCATCAACTCCGGGTGAAATCTTGGAAACTTGTTCAGTAATATCTAC
>DUJK01000192.1 GCA_013329925.1 Candidatus Poseidoniaceae archaeon | reverse complement strand
TCTCATCATCGTTATCTGAATCGGATTGAAGGTTACTTTGTGAGTTTGGGTCCTCGGTAATTGAACACTTAACATTTCCAATTCGCCCTTCAAAAATTTCAGGGTCCCACGGGCAGGGGTCAGAAGTGTCACTCATGCCGTCTAAATCACTATCTAAACAACCAAACACGTCGCGATAGGATTGTCCAGGGACTGTGTCACAGTCATCAGGTTGGAATGCACCACTGGTGAAATTGTCACCATAGCCATCACCATCTTGGTCACTCCATTGAGTCACTTCAAGTGGGAATGCATCGCTGAAATTATCTCCATAACCATCGCCATCTTGGTCACTCCATTCACTTGAAAAGTCAGGAAAGGCATCGCCACTTTGCTGTCTCAATTCGATAATTCGCTCAGAGTTATCCTGGTCTTCAATAAATGTCAAAGTCCAAAGGTAATTGTCTCCATAACCATCGCCGTCAGTATCAACCCATTGCTGTCCATCTTGCGGGAATGTATCGTCAACATCAGCCCAGCCATCTCCATCTGAATCCAAACAGCCATACCGATTATTTTCTTTTGACAAACCAAATAAGTCAGGGCAATCATCTCCCCCTGGTCGATTTACTTCATCACCATAGCCATCCCCATCTCGGTCAGACCATTGTAGCGGATTTTCTGGAAATGCGTCTTCTGGGTCAACAAAACCGTCGCCGTCAGTATCGGGGCATCCTCTCGTTAGTGGATTTGGTGAGTTACCTGCTCTAGTTGGGCAGATGTCACCGTTTAAGGAGCCAGTTCCGTTATTATCTCCATATCCATCACCATCAAAATCTGACCACTGCGTAGGATCATTCTTGAAGACATCTCCATTATTACCTGCAGCGTTATCTCCGTAACCATCACCATCTGTATCCTTGCATTGAGTAGGGTCATCGGGAAATACATCAGGATTTAGGCCAGTTTGGTTATCCCCACCACAATCTAGTGAGTCTCCATCTCTATTTTCCCACTGCGTAGCGTCGTTTGGAAATGGGTCTCCCTGGTCTGAATAACCATCTCCATCGGTATCGATACAACCGTCCCTGTCGATAAATGAATATCCTTTGTCATCTGGACATTCATCAGGTGAGTTTCCGTCTGGATTGTCACCATATCCATCGCCGTCTCGGTCACACCATTGTGTCGGGTCTAACGGAAGTCCATCAGCTTGACAATATCCGCCTTGAGAGATACTACCCCAATTAGCAGTTGGGTCAGAATAAGTATCGCCGTCCGTATCTGGGCAACCATACCTGTCTGCTGTAGAATTGCCAAATACATCGGGGCAGCCGTCAGCATCATCGCCAAATTGGTTATCGCCATACCAGTCTCCATCAGTATCTTCCCATTGATAATGGTCGAGTGGGAATTTGTCTACCTGAGTGGCATTATTTATGAATAGCCCTGGCCAAGTTTCCCCCCGATTTACCTCCCAGGATTGATCGTTGTAATTGTCGCCCCATCCATCGCTATCACTGTCATTCCACTGTGTAGGATTATTTGGAAAAGCATCACCACGTTGATTGGTATGAAACACTACATTGACTACATCATAATAATATTGATCTCCATAACCATCACCGTCACTATCTGCCCATTGTTCGGCATCATTTGGTGCCCAATCACCATCATCAGACCATCCATCTCCATCAGCATCTGGGCAGCCAAAACGGTCTTGTGTTGAGGTTCCGAATTGATTTATGCAGGCGTCCGGGTTAGTTGCAGGTGCAGGATTATCACCATATCCATCGCCATCAGTATCATTCCATTGGCTACCATCAGTTGGGAAAGCGTCGACTACACCATCTCCCTGATCATAGGTATTGTAACCATCATTATCTTCATCGATATCTGCATACCAAAAATAGACGCCCTCGTCATTTCTAGTATGAGCAGTAACGATTTTACTGCCGTCTGGGTGCCAAGAAACCCCATCGATTTGACCACATTGATTGTTATTGGACCCAGCACAGTTATTGGGTCTTGGACCAGAAAAAGCATCTACTAGTAAACTGGATGTTGTTTGATATATTTTGGCTGTTGCACCGTCTGCTTCATACCAAAATAGCCCGACAACAAATTTAGAACCATCTGGGGAAAAATCCACAGATGAGCAGGATGTGGTGGTTCCCACTTCCCAAATCATAGGCCACCCACTGCCATCATATTCGTGAACTTGAACACGGGCTCCGTTAGACTCGTATGCACCACACATAACGATATAATTGCCATCGGGCGACCATGCAATAGCATTAACAGAGTCAGGAGGGCTTGAAATTGATGATACGGTAGTGCCGGTTGAAATTTCAGAAATATACCAATCGCCTTCACTCCCCACAGCAATAAAGTTACCATCGGGCGAGAATGCTGAATCATAGAATCTATCTTCTCCACCAGGATTTATCCCTGAGCTGAAAAAGTTACCAGTAGTGGTATCGATGAATGAAACAATACCATTAGTACCTTGATTCCCAGACCTTCCAATAGATACAGCGAGTAAAGAACTATCTGGAGAAAACTCAACATCATTAACCCTCTCACTGCCCCCCACACTAACACTTATTGGACCATATAAACTGGTCATAGTAGCGGCATCAAAAATATGAACAGTGTCATCATTTACTCCAGCAGCAACTAGATTACTATCAGGCGAAAAAGCCACAGAATTGATATTTTCACCCAAATTAGCAGATCTGAGGTTGACAAAGGTTGAGGAATTCCACACTCTGATGACATCATCATCAGCTCCAGTAACTAGACTGTAACCGTCACCAGAATATTCAATGTCGTTGTAATCTTGGTTTGAATTTAGAATTTGTTCTGTTTGGAAGTTTGGATTATTAGTAGTCCATGGGTCATTTAGGTCTGAAGTTCCATCGCCGTCGAAATCTGGGCAACCGGTTTTGTCTACGGTTGAGGTTCCAGAGGACCATACACAGTCATCTGCAGCATCGCTTATGCCATCGCCATCCGAGTCCGCTGAAACAGTGATTGGCATCGCTGCCAAGACGAGTATGGACAGCACCAACAGCGTAATTCTTGCTGAACCCATGACCTCCCCATCATTATTAGAATAAAGGAATTATGGTTATTTTGCTCTTACATCAAACTATCAAAATGCCAAAACCGCTTAGTTGTAGTAGCCACTGGATTAACTGTGAGCGCAGGCGTATCAAAGGTCAATGTCCCAGTACAAGACCGCGTAATGCTCCATTTGTTTGAAAACAATGAACAAGCAGACAGATATCTTGTTGGCCCAGAATTAACCCGGCCAGGTATTGCTGAGTCATGCGCTTTACATCCGCCTAATGTTAGTCGTACCATGCGCGAGTTACTACGCAAAGAGTTGGTATCTGAGCATACTAGAAACGTCAAAGGTGAAGATCGCCGCCAGAAAACTTGGCAATTAACCGATGAAGGAAGAAAATCCGTGAAGGCGACAATCAAACGCCTTTCATCAATTTCTATTGTGATAAGAGATAATTCGGGAGAACTACTCGAACTAGAGGCTTCTGAGGTCTCAAAAAGGTTAGATGCAAAAATATCATTATTACAGATTTTAATGCATGCTCAGCATGAAGGAGTCTTGACTTATGGCGATATTAGATTTGGTGCCATAAGAAAAGCGGAATCATTTGACAAGTCTCCCCCTGGCCGGCTAAAAGCGCTTACTGGAGCCCACGCAACTTACCACAACAAACCGCCAAAGACTCGGTTTGTCCATGGTCGAGAGAGTCAAATTGATCAACTTAATGATTGGTTTGAACAGAGAAAACCGTGCATGGTCGTGCATGGGATTGCGGGTATCGGTAAGTCAACTTTAGTCGCCCACTGGCTGAACGGGCAATTAGAACAAAATCCAAATCTGTCAGTTTGTTGGTATCCTTGCCAGCCTTGGGATACACCACTTGGACTGGCAACCAGCCTATTACATAGATTTGGCATCGACGAGAAACACGATCCTTACAATTTAATCGAAACCCTGCCACTTAATCCCGGAGGTGTTGTTGATGTTGATACCTGGCGCCGGCGTTTACTCGCTTATCTGACAGATGCTAGAACGATTCGAGAGCGTTTCAAAAGCGTATCTGAAGGCCCACCGCCGTATTGGCTAATCGTGCTGGATGACGTACATCACATCGAAAGTGAGGCGGCAAAATTATTGGGAGCATTATTGCAAATTTCCAAGTCTTCACCACTAAGAATAATTATGATTTCACGAACTAGACCAACGGTATATGATCGAAGAGACGTACACACCAGAGAAATAGTTACTGAACATTCACTCCAGGGGCTTTCAAAGCTGGAAATGCAAAATTGGCTATCTAAAATCAATGTAGATGAAGACTTAGAATCGGTATTTGAAAAAACCGGAGGACATCCACTGGCCTTGGAATTATTCGAATTATACGGGCAATCTTTGCATGTTGATTGGCTACAATTCCTTGATGATGAGATTTTATTCAAATTACCCGACAATGAAAGACAATTGCTAACTAACCTAGCGAGTCATGATAAGCCAGTAAGTTGGGATTTATTGGCAGAACAATCAAATTGGTCTGGTCCACCACCTAAAGACTTGATTTCCCATGGTATTTTGATAGAATTATCAGAGGGTATGTGGCTTCATGAAGCACTCAAAGAGCGCTTGCTAAGAGATATTCAACTAGATTAGAAATCATCAGCAGTCATGTGTTGGTCAATCCAACTCAATAAGGCCGGTTTTGGCATGGCCCCACTTTGTTTTGATACAACTTTACCATTGTGGTATAGGAATAGTGCAGGAATTCCTCTAACTCCAAGTTTTCCTGCGTTGGCAGGATTTGAGTCGGTATCGACCTTGGCAACTAATATCTCTCTTTCACTCGCTACTTGTTCTAATACAGGAGCTATAGCTTTGCAAGGTCCACACCATGGAGCCCAAAAGTCCACGAGTACCCATTCGCTATCGTTCACTGAACTTTCATACTCTGAATCGCTGATTGCCCTTACTTCACCCATGCTCTCACTAGAGGGTCGTAGACTTCGAGCATTAAGACACTTTGTGCTGAATATTTTACAATCCTAGGCACAATGCTCATGAGAATCCGCTGTTTGGCAATACATGTTCTGCCATGATTATTGCCCCCAGTATCCTTACCGCTGACCTATCAAATTTGGCAGTCTCATGTCAAGAAGCAATTGATGCAGGGATTAACGTACTTCATCTAGATGTGATGGACGGAAATTTTGTTCCAAACATGACTTTTGGCCCACCGGTAATAAAATCACTTCGCAATGCACTTGGCGATGATGTTCATTTTGATGCCCATCTAATGATAAGTAATGCAGAGGAATGTTACATGGACTACATCAATGCAGGATGCAACCACATATCTGTGCATGTAGAGGCGACAACTCATCTACATAGATTGGTGATGGCGATTAGAGATGCGGGTGCTACAGCCGGCGTTGTACTAAACCCAGCAACTCCAATAGAAACAATAACAGAAATTCTACCAGACCTTGATCTTGTATTGATAATGAGCGTCAATCCAGGCTTTGGTGGCCAATCATTCATCGCTTCTGTTGAAGGGAAAATTAGGCGCCTCAAGTCAATGATTGACCAGCAAGTAGCTAATGGGGGTAGGCCCGTACAGATACAGATTGATGGAGGGATAAAAGCTCACAACATTGCCATGGTTGGTGAATGGGGCGTTGCTAATTGCGTGGTTGGCTCCGGGCTTTTCAACAAACAAGCCTCAGTCAAAGAAAACCTCCAAGCACTAAAAACAGCCCTTGAAGTATAATCTGTTGAAGGTGTGAATGTGCGTATCCTAGTAGTGTCACTGCTATTTCCATTACCAACCAATGTTGCCAGGGGCACATTTGTTAGCGATAATGTCAAATTGTTAGAATCGATGGGACATGAAATAAAAGTGGTAAATCCGTTGCCTAGAATGCTGAAGTATCAAGAATCCAGCAGGTCAACACTAACCGGAGTATCAAGGGCGCCAAAGCAATTCACTCATGGCGATACCCAGGTTATTACTCCAAGGTTTTGGGGCCTACCCGGGCACCCATATCCATCCATAACCATGCGAAGTATGAGGCGTATTGCCAAAAAAGTTCAGTCGTGGTTAGGCGACTGGTCTCCTGATATAATCGTCTGTCATACAATTTGGCCAGCAGGAGACTTAGCCTCTAGGTTAGCCAAACGAATGGGCATCCCTTGGGTGGGAATTGTTCATGGTCATGATTTTGATGTTGGGCTTGAAGACAAAAACATCTCCACTCAAATTACTCGATTAGTCAATGACTGTGACCACTTAGTCACTGTATCTTCCCGACTTCACAGCATTGCCAAGGAATTGGGAAAAACAGCATCATCGGTCATTAGTTGCCATACCGCAGTGGAAGATGAATGGTTGACAAAACCCAAACAATGGCAGGGCAGATGGCGCAAAAGCAAACTCGATATTTTGTTTCCCGCCGACCCTAGAAGACGTGAAAAAAATCATTTTTTAGCATTACAAACCGGTGAGGAGCTAGAAAATCGGGGATGGATTGTTGGCATTACCACGCTACGTCAACAACCAAGGACAATAGTTTGGGATAGAATGTTAGTAGCCGATTTGACCTTGATTACTTCGAAACGGGAATCAGGTCCATTAGTCGCTAGAGAATCACTAGCCTGCGGCACACCAGTTGTTTCAGTTAATGTGGGAGAGGTCAGCCAATACTTGTCAAAGGCGAGTTTGGTTGACCAATACGATCCGATAAAATTGGCTGACGCATGTGAAAAGACCTTACAGACAGATTGGAGGGACGGATTCATTATTCCAGATGATTTTTC
>DUJK01000158.1 GCA_013329925.1 Candidatus Poseidoniaceae archaeon | reverse complement strand
GCAATTTGACCTGATAACCAAAACATATCGCTTGATTGTACGCCCGCAGAATATGGGCCATATTTGGCAGCCCCTGGTAATTCGATTGCTTGCTTGTCCATACAACTGCGCTAGCAAGGCAGGACTTCAACTTGACGAATCTCCGATGCATTGAGTAATAGAGACGGGATAGGATTGGTATGCGGACATGTTGGGTACTAGACCATCCTGCTCATGTTCGCTTGTTAGCGCCGCTACTGCGTTGTTCAAACAATAACGATGTGATTATCGCAACAAAGCGGCAAGAAGTACAGAACCTGATCGACGGAGGCGACGGGCATATTCCTCGTCGACAAATCCATTGGGTTGAGCGACCAGTCGGTGAAGGAATGCGCAGAAAAGCCATAGCAAGATGGCGCTCAAGTCACCGTTTTCTCGCCCAATGCTGCCAAAACGGTCAGCCAATTTCGCGGATTATTTCTGTAGGAGCGCCGCTTGAACTAATGGCCGTTAAGTCACCCATACTACGCAAGAAATTGGCTAGTATCACGCATCGATATTACATCACAGATACCGAGGTCAATCATATCGCTCACAAATTAGCGCTTAAATCAGCAACTCATATCATAATTCCAACCCATTGGAATGAGAGCCTAGACAATGGCTTTTTGGCAAATGCTCAGTCTAAGGGCTTGACAATTTATCGACTTGACGGGCTGCACGGTCATGTTCATTTGCGACCAGGTATACGCGCTGCAACGGTTAGTGACCCACCAAAAGTATTGGTTAGAATGCTTAATGGCGAGGGTATACATGACAGTGATGAGATAATTAATATTCCAGATTCGACCTTAGATGGTCTTGAGATAACTCGTGCTGATGAGGATAGTTACCAAGGTGATGCATGGTTACTTGACCGGGAATTAGCCAAGCATGATGGAGTGATTACCCAATCGGTGACACTGGCTAGCGAAGCGGCATTACTTGGTACTCCTACCTTACTAATCACTAAGGCTGAGCGCGGATTTTTATCAAGACTTGAGCAAGATGGTTATCCATTATTTCATTGGGACAAAGCATGTCAAGGTGACAAATGGAAAAATATGTTAGCGCAATTTCTTGCTGGTATGCACTTGACCGACGCAATTGAAACAGAAGATTGGCCTAATGCACGTAGTCAGTTAGCTGATTTTTTTTCTATGAATCTGATAGATTAAACCAATTTTTGATGATCTGTAAATGATCACCGGCTAACGGTACTTCGCCGTTTAGCACGTCTTGAAGGGGCCAAAATCGGGCATCAGCAGCATCATCACCAGCAACAGGTTCACCGTCAGGAGCGGATACTGAGTAGACAATGCTGACGATATGTTTGCGAGGATCTCGACTAGGGTCGCCCATGACCATCAGTAGTTCTGGATTGGTGCCAATTAGATTGGTTTCTTCTTCAAGTTCTCTAAGTACCGCAATCAGTGGGTCCTCATCACGCTCCACAAAACCGCCAGGTAAGCCCCAATAGCCAACCATTGGGGGGAATTTCCGCTGAATCAGCAGTATCTCATCGCCTCTTTGAACGGCAGCATCAACAGCTAAGGCTGGATTTAGCCACCCATTACATTCATCGCAGGTAGCCATGCTTATTCCCCATATCTACGCTTACGGTCTTGGAAAGTTCGCACAGCTTTTAGCAAATCTTTCTTTTGAAATGACGGCCAATAGACGTCACTGAAATACAATTCCGAGTACGCCATTTGCCAAAGTAAGAAATTGGAAATTCTCTCTTCACCACTGGTGCGGATTACCAAATCAGGGTCGGGCATTTCTCCGGTGTAAAGTCGACTAGACACCGCTTTTTCGTCAATTTCCTCTAACGCTAAGTCACCAGCAGCATGCTCTTCAGCAATTGACTGAATGGCATTCAACATTTCTTCCCTGCTGCCATAGGCTAGACAAATTGTGAAGACATATTTGTCATAGTCTGCAGTTTTATTTTCAGCGTAATCAATTGCCTCATTAACATCTTTTGGCAATAATTCTCTACGCCCGATAATTTGCACCTTGACTTCGTTTGCGTGAATTCGCTCGTCATCAGCAATATCGCGTAATCCTTCGATGTACAACTTGAATAGAATATCTAATTCTTCTTTTGGCCGGGTTAGATTCTCAGTTGATAGAGCATAAACCGTAAACCAAGGGATTTCCAGTTCCAAAACCCAATCAAGTACAGTTTCGAGCTTTTGTTTACCAATACGATGACCAAGCCCAGTTGCCAACTTGCTTTTCCAAGCGAATCTGCGATTACCATCCATGATAATGGCAAGATGGGTTACCTTGACTGGATGTTCATGAACCTCTTTGAGTAACTTTGCCTCAACCGCTTGGCCAAGAACATCACCCATTCGCTTAGAGATACCCATGTCTGCCCCGATTATGGGAGTGCGGTTTAGTGTATGATTCCATCCCCTAACCATGTCCTAGGTTGGACATAATTTTCAACCCAGTTGAGTTCGCACAATTATGCGAGTAGTGAGCCTAGTGCCGTCGTTGACGGATACATTATTCGCGCTTGGCTTGACAAATAAGGAAGTAGTTGGCCGCACTCCTTGGTGTATTCACCCACGCGAATTAGTCGAACAGGTTATGATTGTAGGTGGCACAAAGACGCCGAATTTAGGAAAAATCCGCAGTTTGAAACCAGACTTGATTGTTATGGATAAAGAAGAAAATCCATTACCGGTGTACCAGGAACTCATCGCTGAAGGATTTACGATATTTGTTAGTGAGGTCATGTCGCCCAGTGATGTGCCACAAATGCTGCGAGAATTAGGTAAAGCATGTGGTAAGGATGCTGCAGGAGATGCTCTAGCACTAATCTGTCAAGACTCCCTAAATAGCCTCAAAAAATCTACTAGAAGCGCTAGAACAGTACCGCTAATATGGCATAAACCACTGATGGCAGTTTCGCCAAATAAGTATCCAGGCGCAATACTCTCCGAGGTAGGATTCGAAGTTATTGACACTAATCCTCAAGGTAATGGTTATCCTGAGATCAGTTTTGAAGAATTTATCGAACACAAAATAGAATTGGTATTACTAACTAGTGAACCGCATAATTTCACTAGCGAAGAGGGTAATTCGATTGCCAAAGAAATCGTCGCAGCAGGTGGTTCAAAGCCCACCGTAGTTCATATTGATGGCGAAGATTTGACCTGGTTTGGTGCAAGAACTGCACCTGCTCTGGCTAGGTTAGCCGATTTTTGTCAAAAAACCCTTGACACCATGGAACATCAATATGATGAGTAATGAGGGTTTCCGCGCACCATGGACGAGCAGGTTCTCGAGGCTGAACTAGCCAAGTCGTTACCTGTTGACAAGCCGAGTTCAACAAATTCACTTAATGCAGCGATTGGTGCCACAATTGCCGTTGTTCTAGTGTTTTTAATGCTAAGTCGGACAATTGGCGCACCACTTGAAGAGCAAGCAATTGAAGAGTCAATGGATGGCTATACACCGATTTGGGAGCGATACATGGACGATTATATCACTAGTGAGCAAAACTCTTTCGTTCTTGAAAATGGCACTCTAACTGGACCTGATAATGCGAGTTTGTGGCTAGGTACTCATCATTTCGTTGAATTCGATTTACCGCTTGAAGAGGGCGGTGCAGCACCGAATGGTCAAGTCAGTCTGGCAGTGTGGATTCCTGTCATGGAAGGTAATATGACTGTTCCAGTAATTGCTGAGTTTGGTCCGTATTTCGATGAAGCATCGGTTGAGACAGGTGGTATTGAAGAGCCTGGTACATGGCTTGGTACTATGATGATTGAACAGATCATACCACATGGATTTGCTTTTGCTCAAGTTTCTGTAATGGGCACTGGACGTTCAAACCACTGCATGGATTTGATGGGTACCGCTGAACAACTAGGCGTTGATGCGGCGGTTACTTGGCTTGGTACTCAAGAGTGGAGTAATGGTAATGTGGGTATGATTGGCAAGTCATATGACGGGTCAACTCCTTGGCAAGCAGCCATGTTTGGTAATGAGCATTTGACTACAATTGTCCCTATTTCTGGGTTAATTGGCGTAATGGAATTGATGTGGCGCAATGGCAGTAGTGAGGCAAGAGCCCCAATCATGCACAACGGAGTTTACGGCTCTTACGGCCTTGATGGCGACTTAGAGGATACCGGAAATATGTGTCCTGATTATATTGCTGGTCCAGCAACTGGTGGAGCGGCTTGGGCTTGGGGTAGTGAAGCAGCAGGCGATTACTGGGCAGAGCGCTACTTCCTTGACCGAGTTATTGAAAATTACAACGGCAGTGTGTACTTGATACAAGGTATGCATGATTGGAATGTCGACCCGCATATGGCGGTTCCAACAATCAATCGATTATACGATGCCGATATTGAAGCTAAGGGCTTGTTTGGTCAATGGGATCACGATTATCCAGACCGTCCGCAGATCATGTTTGACCGCAGTGGCGTTGGCCGAGGCGGCGAAGCGTTCCCCGAAATGGTACGCATGGATTGGATGCAAGACTTACTAGAATGGTTTACCTATTACCTCAAAGAAGAGGGGCCACAGCCATGGCTTGGCGTAGAGATACAATCTAACCAAGGCCAATGGCGCTTTGAGGACCGCTATCCAATGAGCGAGACAACCGAAGTAATTTGGGAGTTAGGTAGTGCAGATTTGGTCTCTAGTGGCGATGGTAATGTGATTCGCCCTGATGCAAGTTCAGGACCGGTTTATCAGACTCCACCACTAGAAGAAGACCTTTACTTTGGTGGCCTACCTCGCTTACATGTCAATGTTAATACTGCTACCATGGGGGGTCAAATTTACGCTTTGATGGAAGATTGCTATGAAGGGACATGCATTCACATTGGTCATGCTATTATGGATCTGAGATACCATGCAGGTGGCTCGCAAGTGCAAACATGGACGCCGGTATTTGAGGAAATTACTGCAGTCATGGAATTTTTCCCCATGGATGTTGAAGTTGAGGCAGGACACAGCATAAAATTGACCTTACGCAGTACTGGAGAGGATTACTTGCCATCATCAGCCTCGACTTTAGTGACTGTGGTTGATGCAGGCTCAACCTTACAACTCGATGTTTTTGACCCAGCAACTAGGCAATATTACGACATAGTTCAGTGTACTGCACAAATATGTCTCGACAACGCTTAGTTCGACTAGATTGTCAAATATAGCGTTAAAGTATCCTCTAGCGTGAAACATTATCAACCCAATTTTCATCATATGATTACTGGGTGAATTAATGAGTAAAAACTGGAATAAGATATGGCGTTATATCCACTTAACTGCCGGACTAATATTGGTAATATACCATGGAAGAATTGCATGGTACCATAACGGGTTTGTCGACACAGTTTGGTCAGCAGATACCGATAAATTTGTTTCCACTACGTTGATATTTTTTGTCATGTGGACTGGATTGGCAAAGTGGCCAATATATCCATGGTATAAGAAGCGACAAAATAAGAAACGGCGCAAGGCTAGAGCGGCGGCAAAAGCAGCAGAGTGATTTACCGTACTCCGTTAAGGCTGTTTAGGCTCACAATCGAGGTACTTCGCGCCATGTTTATCCGATTACTGTTAGTAATATTAATCACGCGATTTATGATAACCACTCATTAACTAAATTTGGTAACAACTCACCAGCCTTACCTTGGTGGAATTCATCATGCAATTCGTAATTCATTGGCTCGTCTAAGTTGACTCCTACACAAAGAGCACCAGACTGTTTCGCGACATCAATCAGGCCAGCAGCAGGATAGACGTGACCACTAGTTCCAATTGTCATGAACACGTCACATTCCTCGACAGCAGCATAAATTTCAGGAAGTTGAAATGGCATCTCATGAAACCAAACAATGTGTGGCCTCAAGCGTTGATTCGAACAACTTGGACATGGTACATACTGATCAGTCAGGTGTTCTTTCTCCATCATGTCAAATGTTTCATGACATTCCTCACAGCGCAAAATACGCAACTCTCCATGCATATGGATTAGATTTTTAGAACCAGCCCGAGAATGTAAGTCATCAACATTTTGCGTAACTAACAGCAAATTATCCCCCAGATACTGCTCGAGGATAACCAAGGCTTGGTGAGCAGGATTTGGCTCGACTTCTTTTAATTGACTGCGTCTACCCTGATAGAAATTCCACACAAGTTCTGGGTCTCTTTCCCATGCATACGGAGTTGCCACATCTTCTATCGCGTGATTTTCCCATAAACCATCAGATGCTCGAAAAGTCTTGATTCCTGACTCAGCGCTAATTCCAGCACCTGTCAAAATCACAACCTTGGTGTCAGGGCTGAATTCGACCATGACACTATCGTATTGGAATTGCAATATATTTTTGTCTATGGCTTCGCAATTTGAAATAGGTTAGAAAATAGGTATGTTCACATGAATTTGTTAGGGATTTATTATATGTCAGATAGGTAACTAAGGAACGATGTTTAAACAAATAAACTCTATGCCCGCGAAGGTCTGTCTAATAATTTCTGCATTAGTCAGCCTGATCTACTCTTTGAATTTCGTGTTGTTTGGTGACTGTTATGTCACTGGCGGCGACGGTTGTTTCACCCTGTTGTCAAATGATGCAGCGGAAGGCACCCAAGCGTGGGGCAGAGGCGGTCCCGAAACTGGATTCAATGGTGCGTTAATGTTTGGTATTACACTGGCAACACTATTGTTGCTAAATGAAGGAGCCAAAGGAATGTGGAGAATGATGATTCCTGGTCTGATTGGTTTTACCGCAATGAGCGTTTCAATTTGGATGCATGGTGACTTTGAAGATGCTAGTGAAGCGCCAAAATTCGTCACTCCAATCGTAACTGCTCTATATGGTGCCGCTTACTTCTTGCTCAAGGATGAGGGAGTAAATGATGGTTTAAGTGATTACAAACCTGGAATAAAAGTACAGGACAAGGTTTCGTTAGTTGGTCTTTCAGTCCTTGTGTTAACAGGTTTGTTTTATTCTCTGCGCATGATTTTCACCCCTGACAGTGTTATTGCTGATAACTTTGATACAGTAATTCCAGGCCTGGCCAGTGGAATGGGCACACCATCTGATGCTACAGTTGCTGTATCTGGAAGCCTAATTTTAATCTACACTCTATGGGCAGGACTTGTCTTGACAGAAGGTGCTTCTGGAAAATGGAGAATTATTCATCCATCGATGTTTGCTTTCTTGACTGTAGTCATTGCAACCTATGTTGGATTTGTTAGTGGTTTAGGTCGTGCTGGTTCTGACTTGCAAAAGATGGATGCTATTGTTGGCCCGGTAGTTATGCTACTTACCATGATAACCTACTTCCGATTAAAGGATGAGGGCATGGAGGACGGCTTGACTATTATGGGTGAGCCTGTTGAAGACTCATCAAACATGATGGCTAAGAGTCTGCCAATGTTTGCACTAATTGTTGGAGCAGTCATTGGACTCAATGCAATGTTGAATACCTGGTAATTAGATAACTTCAATATTTGACTATCATGGATAATCATTATTGATTTCATCCCTGACAAAATCAGCGTCATAGTTGATTTTAACCAATAGTAATCCTATTGAATAGCA
>DUJK01000057.1 GCA_013329925.1 Candidatus Poseidoniaceae archaeon | reverse complement strand
TTGGATAATTTGAAGTTAATTGAAGACACCTACGTGGAAGTTCAACAACCAACTCCACAAGGTGCAGGTCAATTGTTAAAGATATCAAACTTAGGAGCTAATACAAAATCATTTTCTCACATCAGAGTTAATTCACAATTCCTTGGTTTACATTCTAACTCATCGATAATTGATGCTGATCTTAACCTAGTTAGAAGTTCAAACAGTCAATTTCAACAACAAATTTCAGTTCACACAACTACCAATAACTGGGTTGAAGGGCAAGCGACAATTTCTTCTCCTCTGATTGGGCAAACTTGGACGAATGGAGGTATATCTGACATATCTACTTCAGTTGACCACAGTTTTTTATCTGACCAAGGTCAACCAGAGTTTGATTTCGATATTTCATATCCAATGCAAAGAGGACTTTCAAGTTTACAAAATAATCCTCTAAACCTCGTACTCCTTGCAGAACCAACATCGGCATTAACAAATTCTCAACTAGCAGAAATAAACTTCCATTCAACAGAATCTGCAACTACAAATTCACCATCGATTGAAATAACTTATCAATGGGCAAATAATGCTAGTGTCACACAGCCGGAATTAGTATTTCCAGTAAATAACCAAGCAACATGGAATGTATCTGGCGGAAATATTTCTGGTAACACAATGCCAAATTTCCAATGGGACACTAATTTTTCACAATTCTCAGGTAGTGTATTAGAAATATCCACTGATTCTTACTTCAAAAATGTGATTATGTCAATTGACGAGCGAACTTCGCAAACCAATTCTTTAGCTGCTGAGGCATATCAATTATCTACGCAAGAACACCTAGAAATAGGTAAGCAGTATTTTTGGAGGGTGTTAAATTTTGATAATGATTCTTTGACTAGTGAATGGGGCGAATCGTCATTCTTTGTCAGTAATCTTGTTTCGACTTGGTTAGGTGGAGACCAACATAAATTGACTATATCTCCGGCGGATGAACCAGATTTGAGTAACATTCCAGACTTTGATCATTCAGTAATCAGTAGTGCATTCCCAGATACAAATTCCTATGGATATCCATATCTCTATGTTAACGACAATCCTTCTCAGGGTGTTAGTAAAACTATTTTTGGAATCAGTTTAGAAAATTATGTATTGCCAAGTGGTCTTGCGGTTATTTCTTCAGAATTTTCTATGGTGGTGGCGGGATACTCCAATAGTCCTGAAGTCGGGCTGTGGTCTTTGAACAACTCTGATTGGGTTGCTTCTGAAGTAACCTGGAATCAATACGATGCTACCAATGCTTGGAATTCACCTGGGGCTTCTAGTCAACTTGATCGAACAACCCTACTTGACAAACAACAAATAAGTTCAAGCGGACAAGTATCTTACAACATCACTTCTGAAGTTCAAATGAAAATGAGGCAGTCACAGAGTTTGGATTTAATGCTCGAAATCATGCCGGGTTACAGCAACTCAAATGTGTTATTTGGCTCAAAATACTCCGCTGTGCCGAACATGCCAAGTCTAGAACTCATTTATGTCGAAGGTTCTAATCAAATTCCTTCAACTCCTGTAGCACTATCTCCATTAGATGGTCAGTGGTTGTACAATGATTCATTTTTACTTGAACCTAATACCATTCCAGAGCTTAACTGGACAGTAAGCACCAATCCGCCGATATCTGGATGGGCTCTAGAGATTGACAGTAACGTATCCTTTTCCTCAAATGACAAAATATCTGTCGAGTCATGGAATGATGTAGGTTTTGATGTTGTAAATTCAACATACCAACTGCAAACTAGTTTAGATATTGGCAAAACATGGTACTGGAAAGTACGAGGATTGACTCAAACCTTCCAACTTGGTGATTGGTCTCCAGAGTTTAGATTTTATTTGCCAGACCAAAATCTTGAAATTTTAAGTAATGATATCATTAACACTAGTTACTCTAACTCATCTGTTTTGGAAGAAAGTTCATTTCCGTACTTTGTTGATATGGATTTGAGTACTAGTTTCCTCCAACCGGACCCTGCCTCAAATCTATTGGAAGTAGGGACTGAAATGTCTGGTTATGACAGTATTGCACTGATAAAAATCCCGTTAGAATATGACTTAAATCCAAATAACTCTCGATTGACTTCAGCAACCTTAAGCTTGTACAGTGAGTCTTTTTCTACACAAGGTCTTGATATTGCATTGCGCGAGGTTTTAGTGCCTTGGACCACAGATGCAAATAACCTGCAGTACAACTCTTCATCTAATTGGAGTCAACTTGGTGGCCGAGGAATTGGTTCTGATATAGGTGCTCCAGTAGACATACAGTCATCGGTTAATGGTTTGATGACTTTTAATCTAACATACCTTGCTCAACAAGCACTTCAATCTGGAGAGAGTTTCATTTCAGTATGTTTGTATGCTGAGTCTTCACAACCTGGAAACCTTGTTTATTTTGCTTCATCAAATTCAGTTTCAGACAGGCCAACGATCAATTTCACTTGGGAACGAGGTGCTGTAAACCCTCCTGCTGAACTCCCCGACATCATTACTCCAGTTCCAGGTGATATTTATTTCAATGAATCCTCCCACGCTCTAATACCAAGTCTGAGGCCAAGTTTTTCTTGGTCTATGCCGGCTAATTCAGTGTCCAACCCCGACAATTGGAGGATATTCATTATTCTTAATTCGACTAATGATATGGCAGGCCAATTGATGTTTGATTCAAGAGATAATCCGGAATACTTTGATTTAATCAATAATATTTTCACGCCACCTGTTGACATTTCTCACGCCAACATGATCGAGTGGTATGTTCAACCATTAGAAAGTGATATGATTGGCATTCCGAGTAACATTTCATCATATTACATACCCAATTCAGTAGGTCAAGAATTATCTTCAACAGACGCATCATTAACAATACAAGATGGGTCTATCTTGGAGGAACTAAATCTCCCAGAACTGACTTCAAATATTTATCTTGATGAGGGTAATCCTAACTCGCCAAATATGGGGGATAGTCTGATGATTGGTAATAGTTCAATTTTGAACACACCCTCCTCGACCTCTAGTGCAATTGTGTCGTTTAATATGTCTCTTTTAACACAACTAACAGATTTCCAAGTATTGAATGCAACCTTGGTAATGACTGCGTTAAGTGGTTCAGGGACAGTAGATGTTTCAGCATCTAGAATGCTAACTTATTGGGATGAAAATTCTACTTTCAGCAATTCCTCTTCTGGGAATCCTTGGATAAACCCGGGTGCACTTAGGGGCGGCGATAGCGATATACCTGAATCACTCACTCAGGTAACTAGTTTTGGACAACACCAGTGGGATATAACACACATGCTACAGATGTTGGTAGAATCAGGATCTCCAGAACTTAGTATTCTGTTGCAACCTGAAATTATACTCTCCAATAATGGGTTGATTAATGGTAACTACGAATTTGCTGGAAGTGATAATCCTACGGTGTCACTTCGACCTAAAATAGAACTTAATTATCGTGTTGGCCATCAATGGCTACCACCAGCTCCAAACAGCCTTACTCCACCCAATAATTCTACTATTTGGAATCAGAATACCGACCTCCCATCCACGCCAAATGAAATAAATTACACAGTTTCTTCGTCTATTAGTAATGAAACCTCATGGACATTTTGTCGAGGTTTCGATTATCGATGGCTTGATTGCGAGTCGACTGATGAGTTATCAACAGATGATTATGTCTGGGATTCTGTCTCCAATACATTGTCATTCAACAATACTAGCGAAATAAGGAATCAAGCAGGCGACGAGTGGCAGTTTTATCGAGTAAGAACTAACCAAAATCACAATATGGGATATTACTCGCCGATTAACAAAATAAGATTGCCAGTAGATCAGGGTTCTGATGATGGTCTTGGCAATTATACAATAGAATTCACTAGAGCATCTATTTTTGACTTTACCGGGATATTGCCGCAAACCGAAGACTCTAGCGTCGACTCAATTGGTAACGCAATTACAGGCGGCGACAATTCTCTAATTATTGGCTACAATCCGTCTACAGGGGGGCAATCTGCCGCTTACGTTGAGTTTAATCTGTCTTCAATACCGTTTATACCAAATGCAATGCCTACTTCTATGATACTCGAACTAACTTCTAAGAACTCCTTGGTCCAACAAAACCCAATCACAATTGGCATCCAGTCATGCGAATCTACTGATGAATACTCAACAAATTATACCAACTCACCAAATTGTGCAGGGACTGAATTAACTAGAACCACAGTTTCTTCAAGTGCTAATCCAAAAGTACAATGGGATGTTACATATCTTGCTCAACAAAATTTCCTTGCGCAAAATATGACTTTCTCTTTTAAATTAGAGCCCACAACCGTTTCTAGTACATATTTCGAATTCTTGTCATCAGAAAATCAAATTGATAAACCAAAATTAATTTTGACCTATGTTGATAACATTGCCGGCCTAACACCGCCAAGTCAACCAACTTTAATCTCTCCAGTTGATTCCGAAATATTGTATGATACTACGGGAATAATGCTCCAAACCGTGGGTCAAACTTCTTTG
>DUJK01000154.1:4149-4278 GCA_013329925.1 Candidatus Poseidoniaceae archaeon | reverse complement strand
CAATGAAATGATGAAAGTAGATTTCGTTGCTCAAGCACCAGTCGGTCAAGAGTGGGAATTATTACCACAAAAGACAGTAACCAAGTGTTTGTCAATGAAGGTCGAAGCAGATAAATTTGCTCGACAAGT
>DUJK01000154.1:2701-3787 GCA_013329925.1 Candidatus Poseidoniaceae archaeon | reverse complement strand
AAGGATGACAAAAAGGCTGGAGTTGAAGATAAGAACTGGGCTGAAGATATGGATGATACTTTTGAAAGTAAAAGCGCTCCAGATGAAGTCAAAGAATTTTTCACCCACCTCGATGATTTAGAAGCAAGAAAAGCAGTTTTCGTTATGATGGACGGCACAGTTTCAGAACCTGTAGGCGCCAAAGATTTGGCCAATGCAGCAAATGAAGCTGATGGAGCAATTGCCATCGTATACAACGGTACTATCAGTGATAAAACACTAGATATTGCTTCAGAAGCGGCTATCGAGACAGTAGTTGGCACCAAAGCAGGCAAAGGCTACGGCGACCGAGATGACGTTAAATCGTGGCTTGCAGAAGTCCATCGCTGAGAATCATTCCAACGCGCATATAATGAATTGAACCCGCTTTGGCGGTAATATGAGCGATGCACCCGAGGCGTGGCCCGACGACGACCAAGACCCTTTCGCTGCGTCAGATGAATTGTCGGAAGCACAGGATGAAGCCCCTTCAACAGAGGAGAACCAACCTGAGACAACCGATGAACCACAGGAAGAATCGCCTGCCGAGGAACAACCTACAGCAACCGAGCAGTGGACATTGCCAGTTAGAGTCGCCCCAGTAATGGCGATCTCTGGCGAGGAAGTCAAAGAATTCCCCCTCAATGAATCGGTTGATGGTAGGCGTAACACGTCTCTAATTGTTAGTAATAATTTAATCAGGATAATTCAGGTAACTTATGATGATGATGGGCAGCGTAGATTAAATGTCAAAACAGTACTCAAAAACGAACTAACCGGTTTCACCCATTCTCACAACGAATTGATGCATAAGCATCAATGGATGTGGGTCTCCGCCATATTTGCTGGATTAGTGGCCACATTCATCCCTTTCTTGGGATTCTTTGGTCAACTTATTCTAGCCGGCGGTCTAATTGGATGGTTGTATATGCATCTTGAGATACATACATTGGAGTTTTCAACCAGTGGCTCAAAGCATAAAGTTCACTTTACTGGTTACGGCTCTAATCGACCAATGTTTAGAGCCAGTATGGCTTTGATTGGCCCAACAATTGCCAAGTATATGGA
>DUJK01000154.1:0-2316 GCA_013329925.1 Candidatus Poseidoniaceae archaeon | reverse complement strand
CAACAAATGCCAACTATAGTGATGGCCGATGACGGCACATTGGACGCCCTACCTAACCAAGTCACACCAGGCTCTGAACCGGCTACTCCTTCAGAGCCACCAGCTCCTTTAGTTGAAACTCCCGCACCACTCCCTCCACCAGCACCACCAACTAATATTCCTAAACCAGCAACAACTCAAGTCCCCGAGCCACCCGTAATGGCCGGCCCACCATCGTCTAATCAACCGCCACAGCCGCTAACAGCGCCACCCCCACCACCTTCATTGAAGACAGCACCACCCCCGCCCCCACTACCGCCACCATTACCTCCTGCAACAATGCCTCCTCCATTGTCTATGAATGGAATGATGCCACCTATGCCAATGGATATGGGTGAAGTTCCATTGGACGCACCTATGCCAGCGGCACCAGAAATAAATGTGCCAGCAGCACCTGTTGAAGACTCACTTTCTGATGATGAAAAGAATGAGTTGCTTGAAGAACTGAAGTAATCAATTCGCTGAAACGACCACACCACTAGCAGATTGCAGATTTAACGCATCAATTAGTATCTTGACCTCGGCTTCTAATTCCTCGATCTCATTCAATGCCGGTAATGCCTTTTGGTCCTTTTCTAGTGGCACCTTAAACCCAGGTCCGGGTATCCTGTGTAATGCTTTACCAAGCGCCAATGAGTCCTCAACCAGATTCCCATTAGCTGCTTTATGACGTGCTTCTAAGCGTAATTTGACCCAATTTTGATATTTCTTAAGATTCGCAGCAATTTTCATTATTAGCCATTGCCGTTTCTCATCATGTTCATCACCCTGGGGCAATAATCGCAATACTAATCTCAATAAACGATCAAAACGAACATCTCTAGGCGACTGGCCAACATGCTTGGCGAGCCCTTTTCGTATTGAGTTAATTTGCTTATCAGCACCACCATCTTCTTCAAAAGAGGTCAAACCAATTTTTTTCATGAATATATGGAGGTGTTCTAAGGAACTTAGTTCGACATCATTGCCTTTCCGAACCACTTGTTTTTTCTCAGGCGCTTTACCGCCAACCCATGCTTCATTGTAATCTGGCGTTGAGAGATCGTCTCCAACAAATTTGCCTTCTTTGTCTCTTGCTCGCTTCGGAACTTCCGTTTTTGATGGTAATGGACTATCTTCGGTAGGTTTTAGCTCTGTTATCTGTTCAGCAGGTTCTTGCTTCGGTTTTTCTTCTAAGACTTCCGTCTCGATTTTTTTGGCTTCTTCCATTGCATCAAGCATAGCCTCATGAGCATCTCCAAGAGAATCAGCGGGTTCAATAATTTGTTCAGGAACCGGCATTAGCGTTTTTCTAATTGGAGTTGGAGACCAAGGCGTGAAGGCAAAATCCTCGTCCTCAACAGGCAATTTTGCTAGTTCTACCATCATCTTAGGTATTTGTTCGGCAATAGCGGCAAGTCTAAGCGGATTTTGTAACTCTTCTTGAATCTGTAATGCTAAACTGACATTTCTATTCCATGGCATAGCGGCTAGCCTTCTGCGTAGTGAATCATGCCTTGCCATTACAGGCCTAATTTTAGCTAACATTTTGGCCACTCTAATTGGGTCTGTAACAAAGATCTCGTTAAGTTCATTTACATACCAACCAGCACTTTGAAACAAATTCAATTCATGCGCGATTTTGGTTTTTATTCGTTCACCAATTTTCCCACCAACCACTGAATTGCCAGTGTTAGTGAAATCTGTAGTTGAACCATATTGCCTTGCTTGAGCAACAAACTCTTCAAATTCTGCTAGATTGAAGGTGCTTGACATGGTATCTTCTGAGGCTTTTCCTTGGCTAATTAAGTCAAGTAAATCACGCTCTAGCAGTTTCCTATGCCTTGCACCCCTAGTGATAAGTCTAGCAATCATTGCCTCAGTATCTATGATGATGTCTTCTCCAGCCTCAACCTGTTTTAGCAAATTTATACGTTTTTCAACTTCCTTTTTACCACTATATGATATATCGATTTCAAGCAATCTGTTAACACAATCTATTCGGCTATTCCACAGAAGTTCACCATGTTTGATTATTTCTAACGCAGTAAAAGGATCGGTGGAAATTCGAGACTCCCAGTCATCCATGACCAGGCCAAGAGTTTGATATTTTTCAATGATCGAATAACATTGCAGTTCAACGTCTTTCCATTGTAAATCTAATTGGTTCACAATCTCTCTTAATGCTTCAGTATGTTCTAGATAACCGATATATTGCTTGGCATCTTGAACTTCGCTTATTCGTTGTTCAAAGAATTTAAATCTTGTAACTACTGCCAAATGCTCGTCAATTTCCTT
>DUJK01000026.1 GCA_013329925.1 Candidatus Poseidoniaceae archaeon | reverse complement strand
GTCTTATGAAGACTCATTTTCAGCCGTTGTTAATTGCTCTGGTGATGATGACTGCAAGCCTATCTGGGTGTATTCTTGCGAGTGATGATGATACCGAAGTATCGGTTACCGCGGTATTTTCCTATTCACCCCAAAGTAACATAAGAACTGGGGATAGTGTTCAATTAGATGGTTCTAGTTCGCTACCTAGCGATGGTTCGCTAACTTACAGCTGGGATTGTGATGGGGACGGCTCGGCTGATAAAACCGGTCAAAAAGTCTCCTGCAGTTGGGAAGTAGAGGGCACTTACAGCGTAACTTTGACCGTGGTTTCAGGTTCTAAAAGTAATAGTCAGACCAAAGATATCACCGTGTCAGAAGCACCTGTTGGCTCTCCTACTGCAGAAATAACTCAATACACCGATGAAGAAGATTGCGAGTATGAAGAAATCGACAATACACGTGACATCATCTTGTGGATCTGCGCTATGGACAAGGATCCGGGCTCCGACAGGGAAATACAAGATGTCAGAGATGTGCAGTTATCCGCATCAGATAGTGAATCAGGTGGCGCTGATCAATACATTTCCGAATATTCGTGGGATTTGGACTTAGAAGTTGATTCTGATGGCGATGGCAATACTGAGAATGATGCTGACTTGTCTGGTGAAAATGTGGAATGGAAAGATGTCGCCCCCGGAGAATACCAAGTCAATCTCTCAGTAACTAACAACGTTGGTGGCATGGACGGCGACAAAATCAAAGTTTATGTTTCATTTTACGGACATTGGACTGATTCAGATTGGCAAATTGGTAGCGGCAACTCCAACGATCCTGAAGAAATCGAGTTTGAAATGCCGGTGATTTATGACAAAGAACAAGGTAACACAGTAAGAAAAGTCGAGATAATATTGACTTATCCACAAATAGATGACGATTGTACAGATGTAACTCCAGGAGAAGGCAATAACTGTCGAAATAAACTCGATATATATGCCTACAATGAAGATGAAGATGAGGCCAAGAACACCACTGAAACTCCGCTAGACAATCGTGAAGAGGGTGATTGTGATGATGAAAGTGACTGTGTTTTGATGTTACTCTCTTCATACATGTTTACCGACACTGAGTCTACTTACGGTGACGGTGAATGGACAATTGCGATTCATAACGAAAAAGTGAATGACCAGAAAATAGAATCATTCGTAATAATTCTTCATTACAAGTGACCAATTTACCACATATATTGAGAAAGCCCTTTCAAAGGGTGAGCCGAGGATAAGTCATGCGAAGAACCCGCATTGTTGCCACTATTGGGCCCGCATCACAAGATGATGCGATGTTATCGGCACTGCTTAGGGCAGGCGTGAACGTTTGCCGATTGAATTATTCACACGGTGAGCCAGACCAAAAAACCGAACTATACGCCAGAATTCGAAGCATGGAGCAGGAATTAGGCCGCCCAACTTGTATTCTAGCTGATTTACCCGGGCCAAAATTGCGGTTAGGTGAATTTGACGGAGTTCATGTTTTGACCATGGGCAATGAGGTTTCCCTGCACTGTGGAGTGGCAAACATGGTTGATGCCAGTGCGCACAAGTTACCAGTACAATATGACGGTCTGTCCCAAGAATTACAACCCGGCGACCCAGTCTTACTATCAGACGGATTAATCCGCTTAAGTGTTATATCAACCACTGGACAACGCTCTGGGACTGTCGTTTGTCGCGTCGAAGACGGCGGGCCAATTAGTTCAAGAAAAGGCATCAATGTCCCAGGGACATTAGTCGATTTACCGGCAATCGGTCCTAAGGACGAACTTGCCCTACAGCACGCATTAGATACCGGAGCCGATCTTATTGCCGTATCATATGTTAGGACCCCAGAAGATATGCAACCGGCTAAGGATGCTATCAAGGCTAGAGGATTATCAACCTGGTTAGTTGCTAAAATTGAGCATCCAATGGCGCTCAAGCAGCTCGACGCTATTTTGGACGTTGCTGACGCAGTAATGGTTGCTAGAGGGGATTTAGGGGTAGAGATTCCGTTAGAAGAAGTACCAATTGCTCAACAAAGAATCATCGACGGTGCCTTAGAAAGAGGTATGCCAGTCATTGTTGCAACCCAAATGCTTGAGACTATGACGGTTAATCCTCGTCCAACTAGAGCAGAAGTAAGCGATATCTCTACCGCTATTAGGCAAGGGGCAACTGGAGTAATGCTTTCAGGCGAAACAGCATCTGGAGATTATCCACTCGAAGCGGTACAAACTATGGCCAAAATTGCGTTTTCTACCGAACAGGGTTTGGAGTCAAGTCAACTCAAACCTGAATCAATCACTCGTTTCAAGTCGACAAGAGCGGTTGCCCATGCTGGAGTAGAACTGGCTAAGATGGCTAAAGCGTCAAGGATTCTCGTTGCTACTGAGCGCGGCAATGCTCCTAGATTAGTATCCTCTTATCGCCCTGGAATACCGGTTACTGCTGTTACTAATAGTATCGCAACCGCTCGAAAAGTCCAGCTGCTGCCCGGAGTAGATAGTATGGTGACTGAGGAACTAGACCGTGGTTCTTCAACTATGCAATCGGCATTAAGCGGACTAGTGAAATCTGGAACAGTCTTGCCAAAACAAAAAATTGTTGCTATCTCTGGCTCACCAAAGGCTATCAGTGGTATGACTAGCACAGCCAGACTGTATCGTGTTTCGGAGGATGGCGAAATAATTGGCACAGAATGAAAAAATCTTGGTTTTACGTGCTAAGTAAGTCGTTTTCCGGTTTAAAATACATATTTTATCATGCGTCGCTTTCAAATAGGGGTTGTATGTCGGAAGGCTCGATAAGGAGTTATTAATATGCCATCTCAATGGGAAGACAAGAGTAAGCCACACCGTAATATTGTATTCGTAGGTCACGTAGATCACGGAAAGTCGACAACCGTAGGTCGTCTACTTCTGGACTCAGGCCACATCGAAGAACACGTAATCGAAAAGAACGAAAAGCTAGCAGCAGAAGCCGGTAAGGCCGGTTTTGGTCTAGCATATGTTATGGACGGGTTGAAAGAAGAGAGAGAGCGTGGAATTACCATCGACGTTGCTCACAAAGAATTCTTTACTCCTAAGTATTACTGGACTATCATTGATGCTCCTGGTCACCGAGATTTCGTAAAGAACATGATTACCGGTGCATCTCAAGCAGATACCGCAGTTCTTCTGTGTGCTGCTAACGATGGTGTC
>DUJK01000152.1 GCA_013329925.1 Candidatus Poseidoniaceae archaeon | reverse complement strand
AAAGTATTAGCGTTTTTCTTGCTTGCTTACCTTTTGTTCTATGATGGTGTCAATACCATTGCAAGTATGGCTAGTGCGTTTGGAGAATCGGTATTGAGACTCGATCAAAGCATGAACGTACTTCTACTGTTAACAGTCAATATAGTTGCGATACCAATGACTATTGTGTTTGGTAAATTAGCAGATATCAAAGGCACTAAATTTGCCCTTATGTCTGCACTAATGATTTATTGCTTTGTTGCAGTTGTTGCAGCAGGCTTTGCGCCACTTGAACTTGAAGGGGAAGAAGATGCTGAACGTTATGACTTTACATTTGAGTGGGACGAAGATACGCAAGTGTATGAACTAACCACTTTGTACGATCGTGGTTATGAGAGTTGGGTTGGAGAAACATCATCAGGAGATTCTGAATTTAGAGATAATTTCCAAGAATATTTCCCAGATAACTCGACTGATTATTCTAAGGAAAGTTCTGGTTCATCCACCATAGGTACAGGTTTACTTGTTTGTTTAATGCTTCTTGCATTTGTGGCTATTATCGGTGGTAGTGTTGCATTTATTCAAAGCAAAGAGCTTGGTAAATTAGGAGTTATACTGATGGTTTCAATAGTCGGACTAGGTATTCTTGGGGCATCATTATTAGCAGAACAAGCAGATGAGGATGCGGTAGAAATGAACAATATCTCACCTGCTGAAGGTGCTCTTATTGCCGCTAACTTTGACAATGCCAGTGACCACAGATTTTCAATCATTTTTGTCGATGGTCCGTTAGCTGGTCAAGATGAAATCGGTGATCGACACCCTACTATTGTAGATCAAGGTGGACCAGTTGATGGATGGGCTGAGATAATGAGAGATAATGTATGGAAGCCATTAGGTATTAGTGTTTCATTACAATGGATTATACTTGGTATGTTCGTTGGAGTCGCTATGGGTTCCGCCGGAGCACAAGCTCGTTCGATGTTCTCTCAATTAGTACCAGAAACTAGAACCTCTGAGTTCTTTGGATTCTTCGGTTTCCTAGGAAAATCCGCTGCCATGATTGGAACTTTCCTTTATGGTATTGCAAGTACTACATTCGACAGCAGGGTAGCGATTCTCTCCATCACAGTAGTGATTCTAGCCGGAACATATCTAACTAGCAAGGTAGATCTTGAAGAAGGAATAAGAGTCGCTGAAGAAGAAGACGCCAGAAACCGACTTGCTGGTGAAAATCAAGAAGCATGACCATAAACCTTGAGTTAAGGGGATTGCTATGAAGCACTTCAAGCTGGTTCAGACAATTGGTACGTTAATGGTACTAATGTTCACAATTGTTCTTTGGGGTCTACCACTCGCCCCTGCACTGGCTTTGTTTGACTTTGTGACAGATGCAACCTTAACGGAAAATGATAATTTGAATTATATCGTGTATGGATTAACTATTGGATTATGTTTCATGATTTACATATTGAGTTTGTTAGCAATGGCAGGCTTTACTCAGAGATTGATCTTTGTTAGATTTCCAGGAGATAAACTTGTAGACGACCTAAATTCATGGACAACAATTAGATGGGCTATTTGCGGTCATATTCATCGATGCACTCACCCAGTGTTAGTACATACTATTCCATCGTTGATAAGTAACGCATATTATCGTTTAGCAGGTGCTAAAATTGGCAAAGGAGTCCAAATAAATACCATTAACTTAAACGACCCATCAATGGTTACTATCGAGGATAACGTCGTTGTGGGGGGAGGCTGCATAATTAACGGTCACTTAGTAGAAAAAGGGCAGATAATTTTATCCAGGATCACTCTAGAAGAAGGCTCACTGTTAGGCGCAAGGGTTACTATTCAACCAGGCGTGACAGTCGGTAAAGGCGCAGTAATTGGCACAAATGGTCTTGTTGGAAAGTACAAAACAATCCCTGCAGGAGAGGTATGGGCCGGTTTGCCGGTCAAGTGCATCAAAAAATCCTCTGATAGAATTTAGTGATATTATTGTCATTTAGAGCATAATAAAGCGCAATAGTATTCAAGTGGGCGCGCATGGTTTGTTATGTGCGGAAGCTCATGCAGGTGAATAAATAGTGGGCGTCCAAAAATCTGCATATCGTCAACCTGTGACACCTGAAGGTCTCAAAGCCATCGAAGAAGGTAAGTTAACTTGGCTCGATGACGAGATGTATAACAACCTAAACACAGGTGTATTAGAACAATATCTTGAAGAAAAAAATCTTCAAGAATCGTTTGAAGTATCTCACTGGAGCACTCCTAAAGTCTTGTATGGAATTGCCATCGGGGCTGTGTTTTCAGGAGTTACAGCCTATATCGGACTTAAACTAGGTCTGGCTATTTCTGCTGCTTGGTATATTGCCTATCTTTTGGGTATGGCATTAAAGTGGTCGCCTTCAGAAGTTAACATTGCTACCTCTGCAACTACTGGTGCAACGCATGCATCAACTGGATTTATTTTCACATTCCCGGCAATTTTCCTCTTAGCATCTGATGCTCGTTATGAACTTGCCAGTGGCCCACTGATCACTTTGGGAGATGGTGACGCATTCAATTTAGCATTTATCGGCATCGTTGCCAGTATGTTTGCCGGTTTCTTGGGTGTGATGTATTTCATAATTTTCCGGAGGGTTTGGTTGGTCGAAGACCCACTTCCTCTTCCAGGCTTTGAAGCCACACTAAAGATGCTAGATATTGCTTCAGATGTCAACACAGGGGCGGTTGAACACGCACGTGATTCATTGAAGACCATTGGTATTTGGACCAGTGTTACCATGATTGGTCTATTTTTAGTAGAATATCCACTTATTTGGGCTGGTGATAAAAAGTTAGCGTTATTCGATTGGATCGCTCAAACTCTCAGTATTGGAGACATTGGCCTAGCAAGTCTCTATTCCAAAGGGACAATTCATCAACCTTCTGGAACTGATGGTGGTGTTTCGTTAAGTTATACTCAATGGACTCCTGATACAGCATGGAATCCTTTCGCTTACACCTACATTGGAGTATACTTGACACCATCTATGTTTGCTATTGGCTGGTTTATGAAGACTAGAGTTGCGTTCTTAGTTAACCTTGGAACACTAGTTGGTTGGTTCTTTTTGGTACCGTTAGTTGTTTGGTTCAATTTCCCAATATATGACGCAGCAACACAATCGAACATCCCGATTCAAGATTATGCTGGACAAACTGGAGCTGCTCTACAAATGATTGCCTTCTCAAAATCTGTTAGAACTATTGCAATTGGTTCAATTGTTGGAGGTGGAATGTTTGGTTTGGCAAAAATGTACAAGACATTCCTCAATATATTTAGCGACATTGGCGGTGCCTTGAAGGGCGAAGGTAGTCAAGAGTATATGGAAGGCAAAGGATGGTATGAATGGCCATTGAAACACATTCCGATATTCATGGTATTGACCTTCTTCTCAATGATCTTGATTTTTACCATCGGTGGTTTTTCAATTCTAGCATCATTAATTTTTGCTACAGTATTAATCATGACTACCTTCTTACTGGGAGCAATTGCTGTAAGGGTAATGGGTGAAACGGGCATTGAACCAGTATCTGGTACCTCTTTCATTGTTCTGTTAATGCTGCTTGGGGTTTTCTTGAATGCTCAAGAACTGTTGCAATTGAATACTCAAGACGCAGTATTACTCGGGCTAGTAGGCACCACAGTATTTGGCTCAGCAATATCAATGTCAGGAACTGTCATTGGTGATTACAAGAACAGTTTGTATATCGGCAACCGTCCATATCACATTTCCAAGGGTAACATCATGGGAGTTGTTCCAGGTGCCATAATTGGCGCAGGTGTGGCAATTTTCCTTTCGATACAGTTAGCAGATGGTAATATTGAATTATTAGCACCACAAGCAAATGCTTTTGCCACATTTTCAGTAATTTTCGCTGAGAAAGAGGGAGATATGACACTACTATTACTAGGATTCCTGCTGGGTATGTTTGTTGAATGGGCTACAGGAATGGGTACCTCATTCGGTCTTGGAATGTACCTCACAGTACCTTATACCCTACCAATGCTAATTGGTGGCTATGCAAGAGATAGCTGGGAAGACAAGAAATTAACTCCACGTATTGATAAGATTAAGGAAGAATCAGGCTCGAATGAAGCTGAGAAACAACGTGCTTTGATTCTACTTAGTACGTTTATGGTCGCTGCAGGATTACTAACCGGCGAAGCATTCTTTGGTACAGAATCAAGCATTTTATCATTTATTGATTCATTATGGACGCCTACTGATGATAATTTGACTGGCGAATTCTTTGGAATCGAAGGGTTCGGATATTCTACGCAATGGTATATTGCTAGAATGATTGGTTTCATTGGTCTGAATTTGTCAATTGGCTATCTGATCTATTGGTTGTTCAAGAGGGCAGGAGTTATCGGTGGAAATTCAGATTCAGCCGATGCTAAAACTGCTTGAGTGTGAAGCCAATGCAACATAACACTAGCACCCCTAATTGGGTGTGGTTCTTGCTTATCGCCGCAGTTTTTGGGGTTTCCAGCGCTGGTGCACTATTTCAGCAGGTGGATGATGTACCGCCACTATTACGAGCTTCATGGCGTCTTCAGTTAACCTCTATCGTGTTATTTCCATTGGCTTTGCTGCAATGGCGAGTTCATGGTTTGGAAATTAAAGATAGAATGTTAGAACGTAATACTTTGATGTGGTTGTTTGGGGGAGGACTATTTTTAGCACTGCATTTCGGTTCATGGGTGGCTAGTTTGGATGAAACCTCACTTACTCATTCACTGCTTTTTGTCACTGCGCATCCATTGATTATAGTATTTGGAATGGCCTTAATTGCAAGATTATTCAATAAATATCGAAGTCCTAACCGGTTAGAAATTGTTGGTGCTTGCATTGGTTTTATTGGTGCAGCATTAGCATTAATCGATCTTGGTGATGAACAGGGTGGCAGAACAGTTACTATTTGGGGTGATTTTCTAGCCTTTTTAGGAGCAATATTTGTAGTTGGTTATATCGTAAGTGGTAGAATTCTTAGAAAATGGATGCCAATTTTCATTTATGCTTTTCCAGTTACCCTCATTGGTGCTATTTTATTGATTCCTGGGTCAATGGTATTGGAAGATGAATTCAGTAGTTTTGGGATATTTGGATGGGTAAAAGGCGATTATATTTTGTGGTTTTTAGCATTAGCACTAATTGCTGGATTATTGGGGCACACAGGACTTAACACCTGCTTAAGATACATTCCACCACTGGTAGTTTCCACCAGCGTTACCATGGAGCCAATAATCGGTTCGATCATTGGTTATGCATTGTTTAATTCTGGTCTGCCTGGATTTTGGACTTGGGTTGGTGGTCCAATATTGATATCTGGAATCGTACTAGTGGTAATTGGAACTCCACAGGAAGATACGAACAATGAAACACTTGATACAGTCACGGCGGAGTAAGGATAGTTATGTCACCCGATTCAACACATGGATGGTTGCTGCTTACCAATGATGACGGCATTGAAGCTGTTGGGATGAGAAAGTTAGTTCAAAAATTAAATTCACATGGTCACAAAGTTGTGGTTTTTGCACCCAAAGATAACCATTCAGCAACTGGAATGCGAATAAATTTAATGAAGCCAATTAAGTGGCGATATCGGGATGATTTATTCAATTCTTGGAATCTCTCTTCACCTGAAAATGTGAAGTTGTTAGAATTAGAAGGCTCACCATGTGACACTATGATCGTTTCTTTAGATGGTGGCTTGAAACACATCTTGCCAGATATCATACCAAGGCTAGTTGTATCTGGGGTCAACCTTGGGCCAAATATGTCACAGGATTCTTATCATAGTGGTACAATGGGAGCTGCTAGGGAGGCTGGCCTGTATGGGATGCCAGCAATTGCTTCATCTCTCGCATCTTTTGATGAAACAAACATGGACGTCGCTATTGATGCAACTGTAGAATTTGTTGAACGAGTTCTCGAGTTTTTACCGATGGTGCCCCAAAATTTGCGTAGACCTAATCTTGATTTTAGCCAAGAATATCTTAGCAATTGGCCTTCGCCTGACAGTCTCGAGTTTTCTAATGCCAATGAATCACTAAGAAGTGCATTTTTCCAAGGTGATTTAATGCTTAATTTGAATGTCCCAATAGATTGGTCAGGTCAATTTACTAGCACAAGACTTGGGATGAGATGGTATCGAGATGCAATCAGTATCCAAGATACAGATTCTCATTCTACTGCAACTTTCACAATCGGCGCAGCTAGTATTGACCACACTCAAATCGATAAGAGTGATTGTGATGCTGTCGAGCTACAAAAAGCCAGCATTTCTTGCTTACCGACTTGGCCACAAACCCATCCACTAGCAGTCGATGGCCAAATATTGAAACATGCTTTAGAAGAAGACGCTAAAGGTTATCCAGCTTGGTTTAATTTAGATTAAGTGGTACATTTTGATCTAACAAAAAGTGACATATTCCAATTGCGATATGACCCTGTAGCCACTGTGAACCAATTGAACGAGCAATAATATTACCATTAATTTCTAGGTCTAATGGTTTGTCATCACTCAATATAAATGTCAGTTCTAAGTTATCGTTGCTAATTTCCTCGTTGTTTATTTTGGCATCTAAAGACCATAATGATGTTTGGTCAGCATCTAGTACTACTATTTTTGATTCTAAATGTTCTCTTATTGTATCTTTAATATCTCCACCAGATTCGTATAATCCCTCAGATACTCGTCGCCATATGCCAATTGGTGGGGTTGGTTGTTTGATTATTTTAGCAATTAAACCAGCAACTGAACGTTCCTCTGCGTGCATTCCGCGTATCTCGCTGCCAACAAATTTTATTCTTCTAAATGGTCCAGGTCCACCTTGTAAGTGAATAATTACTTCTGTGTCTTGGCGAATGCCATGACTGGTTAACAGGGATGACATGATTGCTCTGACTAAGACATCAACTCTTCCTGCTCCACTTGCTAAATCACTAATCGGCAGTTTTCCTTGAGACATTGCTCGATGTCCAATTATGACAAATCTGCGCATCAAAACACCTAGTTTCCTCGCTCAATTAAGGTACGGATTGCTGTGCACATGTCGTTGATTGTTTGTAACATAAAGTCTGAACCTGTTTTGTCCACCAAATATGCTCTTGGTTTACTTGAATCATTGATATCTTCTAGGCGATTAGCCACCACGGCAGTCATATTTGCGTACTCTATTTGCGCTAAAGCTCTTCTAACAAGTTCCTTTTGTTTTATTCCCGTTTCCAACTTAAATCCTATTCTCACTGACCCTTGACATTTTTGAGTCAATTCTAAAATGTGTTTTGGGCTTTCAATTAAGGTAACATCTAGTGGACCTTGCTGACTGGCTAATTTTCCTTCAGCACTATTTTCAACAACGTAATCCAATACTGCAGCAG
>DUJK01000143.1:5020-6878 GCA_013329925.1 Candidatus Poseidoniaceae archaeon | reverse complement strand
GACTTGGTTGGAAGGCCAAAGTATGGTACTTATGATCCTTCCATGCTTCTAATGATGACATTCCCATTGTTTTATGGTTTGATCCTTGGAGATTGGGGATATGGACTTGTTTTATGTTCACTAGCGGCTTACTTAGGAACTAAATCCTTCGCAAAAGACCCACTGGCAAAGAATGGACTTACGATTCTCAACTGGATGGGGATATGGTGTATCATTTGGGGAATTATATTCGCTGAAGGATTCGGATTTGTTTGGGATGATACCGGCCAATTAGGTAGTTCATCACCGTTCGCTGGCTTCTATGACTGGACGTATGCTAACGTACATCTGCCTCACATGATTGCCGACCTTCTCAATTTGGGTGGTCTACACATGCCTTTCCATAGAGCCACTCCTGGAGGTGGGCTTCAAGAATATGTTGTTATCTCAGTTTACATCGGCATTGCACACATTTTCCTTGGCCTAGTTATTGGTCTAGCTACTGTATACAAGGCACATGGTGCAGCAGCAGCCTACTTCGAAAAAGGATCTTGGCTACTTATCTTAACCGGCGGCTCAATGCAGGCCAGAAATATGGTTATGGGGTACAATCCCCTGTTCGAAGTTCAAATTTGGACAATCATGATTTTCGTAGGATTATTTAGTTTAATTATTGGATTAGCAATATATGAGAAGTTTGGATGGGTTGGTGGAATTATTATGGGCCCTATTGAAACATTTGGTTTGCTAGCAAACACGCTCTCGTATCTTAGAATAATGGGTGTAGGTGTCGCTGGAGTTAAGATTGCAGAAGTATCCATCACAATGGGCTGGGAGAAAATAGGTCCAGCATTAGATTCTGGAGATTATATTACCTTGATTTTAGGTATTGTTATGTTTATTCTAATTCAGTTATTTGCTATAGCATTAGGTATCCTATCACCAACAATTCACGCCGTTCGTCTACACTTTGTAGAATGGATGGGCAAGTTTTACGATGGCTCAGGTCGCGCTTTCAAGCCGCTGGGCGGTCGACCCCTTTATGTGGAGGGGAAATCATAGTCCAACGGACAAAAAAATGGAGGTAGCAAAAATGAATAAAAATACCCTGAAAATAAGCCTAAGAACATTGATCGTACTAATGGTAGTATCCTTGGTTGCCCAAGGTGTAGCTGCTCAAGATGCAGCAACTACTGAAGACGATTCAAACGACATAACCGGAGATATCGGCATGATTGGTGTCGGTCTAGCACTTGGTCTAGCGGCCATAGGTGCAGGTTTCTCCCAAGCAGCCATTGGTAGTGCTGCAGTCGGAATGCTTGCAGAAGATGGAAGCAAATTCGGTGTCGCGCTTATTTTTACAGCGTTGCCAGAATCTATTGTGATTCTAGGTGCATTGCCACTATTCCTTCAGTAAGGAAGTAGATTCGGATTCCTGTTTTTGACAGGTTTTCGGAAGAAATTTGGAGGAAACTAAAATGACGCTAGAAACATTAGCAAAAGATATCGCTGCATCCGCAGATGCCGAGGCTAAGGCCCTTCTTAAGAAGGCCAAAGATGAAGCAAAAGAGATTATCTCTGAAGCAGAATCTAAGGCTGAAGTAATTCATAATGAAGCAAATAGTAGGGCAGAAAGAGAAGTTGAAAAAATCGCTAGAGAGGTCGTTGCCAGTGCTCGCCAAACCAATCAAAAAGAAGTTTTGATTGCAAGGAGAAAAGCATTGGACACTACTCATGATGCTGTTAAGGAACAACTTGCCGATCCAGGATTTAAAGGACGTGCAAGCATGCTTAAGTCAATGATGGCTAAAGCAGGAAAAATGGCAGGATCCGATTACATCGTAAGGCCTGTTGAGGTTGATCGTAAAGCATTGGACGG
>DUJK01000143.1:3712-4646 GCA_013329925.1 Candidatus Poseidoniaceae archaeon | reverse complement strand
GAAGCTCCAGATGGTTCGGTTTCTTATGACATGAGATTTGATACTCTTTTAGAAAGTGCTTGGAATGACTCACTGTCTTCAGTGAATACAATTTTATTTGGTTAGGTGATTTAATGATTGGTAATACTGCATATGTTGCTTCGAGAGCAAAGTCTCGTCGCAAGAAACTTGCAGACTTGGCGCGCATGCGTCAGTTAATTCACCAATCGCCCGATCAACTAACAGTTGCAGTAAGTAACATCGGTTATGCCGAAGAAATCAATCTGTATGCTAGTAAGTTTAGTGGAGGTGACCTAGTAGAGGCTGCCTTGACACATAATTTAGAAGTCGAATTAAGCGACATAGTGTCAATGTGTAATGGTAAGATTAAATCAATGGTAGAAGTTTATACTTCTAGATTTGAGTATCAAAATGCTAAGGTTGTTTTAAGGGCTGTAATGAATGATGTGGAACTTGAAAAAGTATCTCACTCGATTTTACCAGAATTGAATGATATTAATACACCCTGGTTAAAAATAATCGAAAATGCTGATGATTTACGTTCAGCAGTTATTCAAATGAGGCGGAAATCGTTCGGGCAATCACTAATTTCGTTGCCCGAAGACTCTAGGCTTTCTGATTATGAAGATGCCTTAGATAGACATTATTTCAGTAATGCAATAAAGCAATTATCATCCCCAAAACCGGCTTCCCGCTACCTGAGAAATTATCTTTCACTTGAAATAGACCATAGGAATATATTGAATATTTTAGAATCAGACTCGATGGGTATTGGGTCTGAAGAAATATCCAATTTATTATTGCCTGGTGGCAGATTGTTACCGCCAAGCAGTTTTTCTTCCATTGCTGCCGGAGGAAAAGATTCAATGATGGATGTCTTAAGGGCATCCAGTAGATTTGATATGTCTGAATTTGAACAATTATTACAAGAATC
>DUJK01000143.1:3112-3303 GCA_013329925.1 Candidatus Poseidoniaceae archaeon | reverse complement strand
CATCCTGTTTCAGCCTTACCAATTGTGCACTATATTTCAATGAAGGTTCAAGAAGTGGCTGATTTGCGAATAATCGTTCGAGGTAGACTCGCAGGCTTGCCCGAAGATGTGTTAGAGGCACACATACTATGATGAGGTGATATTATGGATTTAGCAGTTGTAGGTTCTCCAGAATTCACATTAGGATTCCA
>DUJK01000143.1:0-2724 GCA_013329925.1 Candidatus Poseidoniaceae archaeon | reverse complement strand
CTCTATTAAATTCAAAAGATGTAGGAATTGTTGTGATCGACTCCGCAATTCTAGCATCGTTGCCAGATCGTCTAAAACACAGACTTTCTGCATCAGTAACCCCGACTGTACTAGGAATTGGTACTGAAGAGGATACAACCTTACGTGATACAATTCGTAAGGCCATAGGAGTCGATTTATGGAAATGATATTCCAAAAAGGAGGAAAAAAAATGAGTAATGAAGGAGTAATATACCGAATATCTGGTCCAGTTGTAACTGCAACTGGGATGAATGCAGCAATGTATGACGTTGTTCGAGTTGGCGAAGAAGGACTAATGGGAGAAGTAATTGAATTGCACGGCGATAAAGCAGTTATCCAAGTGTATGAGGATACTTCCGGAATAAGGCCAGGAGAACCAGTACTGAATACTGAAGAAACACTTTCAGTATCTCTGGGGCCTGGTTTACTGACTCAAATCTATGATGGAATTCAAAGGCCTTTGGCCACCTTGGAAGAAGTCATGGGTGTTTTCATCACTAGAGGTGTAGATGCTGATGCATTCGACCTAGAGAAGATTTGGACATTTGAGCCAGTAGTCTCCAAAGGAGATGAAGTTGAAAGTGGACAAGTAATAGGCAATGTCCAAGAAACTGAAACTATTGTTCACAAAATCATGGTTCCTCCCGGCGTTAGTGGTAAAGTGAAGTCAATTGAATCAGGCGATTTCAATGTTACACAAACTGTATGTGTTTTAGATGATGGAACAGAATTACAGATGATGCAAAAGTGGCCAGTTCGTTCACCACGTCCATACCGTCAAAAGTATGCACCTGATACTCCTTTGGTAACAGGTATGAGAATTTTGGATTTCCTGTTCCCGCTTGCTAAGGGCGGTGCGGCTGGTATTCCTGGTCCCTTTGGTTCTGGAAAGACAGTTACTCAGCAATCATTAGCTAAATATTCTGATGCACAACTTGTTGTTTACATCGGTTGTGGTGAGAGAGGAAATGAGATGACAGAAGTTCTTGATGAATTCCCTCACTTGATAGATCCTAACACTGGTAAGCCATTGATGAATAGAACTGTAATGATTGCAAATACTTCTAATATGCCTGTTGCTGCTAGAGAAGCTTCGGTATATACAGGAATTACAATTGCTGAATATTTCCGTGATATGGGATATGATGTTGCTTTGATGGCAGATTCAACTTCACGCTGGGCTGAAGCAATGCGTGAAATTTCTTCACGTCTTGAAGAAATGCCTGGTGAAGAAGGATACCCTGCTTATCTATCATCTAGAATTGCTGAATTCTATGAAAGAGCAGGCCGTGTTGAAACTCTAAACGGTGATGATGGTTCTGTAACTGTAATTGGTGCGGTATCTCCTCCAGGTGGAGATATTTCAGAACCAGTTTCTCAAGGAACACTGAGAATTGTCAAGGTTTTCTGGGGTCTAGATGCTGGTCTTGCAAGGCAAAGACACTTCCCGGCAATTAACTGGTTGAATTCTTATTCGCTATATCCTCAAAGTTTAGACCAATGGTTTAGAGATAACATAGCCCAAGACTTCCCCGAAATTAGAACTCAAATTAGTGGTCTTTTGCAAGTTGAAGCTGAATTACAAGAGATTGTTCAATTAGTTGGTTCAGATGCTCTTCCAGTTGATCAACAATTGACTCTTGAAGTTGCAAGAATGATTCGTGAATTCTTCCTTCAACAGAATGGTTTCCATGAAGTTGATGCTTATTGTGATATCCATCTTCAATATAAGATGGCAAAAGCGATTCTTTCATTCCAAGAGTCGGCTAAATCTGCAATGGCCAATGGCGGACAATTGAACGATGTTGTAAATGTTCCAGCAAGAACTGACTTGATGAGAGGAAGATTTGAGAAAGGTTACATAGACACAATTGATGAAATGATTAAGTCGATGAATGAAGAAATTGCGAATACTGTGGAGGATAACTAGGAGTGATAGATATGAGTGGAAAAGAATACAGAACAATTACTGACGTTAAAGGGCCATTGGTCTTTTTGAATAAAACAGAACCTGTAGCATTTGGTGAAATCGTAACTCTAAGATTATCAAATGGTACTATCAAGAATGGACAAGTATTGGATACATCCGATGATTTGGTCATTGTACAAGTTTTCGAAGGGACTGCTAAAATCGATCGAGAATCTGGAGTAACTTTCATGGGAGATGTTTTCAAACTTCCAGTTAGTACTGAACTGGTAGGAAGAATTCTAGACGGTGCTGGAAGGCCAAGAGATGGAGGTCCTCAGATCGTTGCAGATGAGAAAGCCGATATTATCGGTGCCGCTATCAATCCATATAGCCGTCAAAGCCCGCATGATTTTATTCAAACCGGGATATCTGCTATCGATTGCTGTACAACTCTAGTTAGAGGACAGAAGTTACCAATTTTCTCTGCTTCTGGTTTGCCGCACAACGACATTGCTCTACAAATTGCTAGGCAAGCAAGATTGAAAGATTCTGATGAAGAATTTATTGTTGTTTTCTGTGCAATGGGTATCACTGCTGAAGAATATAATTTCTTCCGTTCTGATTTGGAGAGAACCGGTGCTCTAGAAAATGCTGTTCTGTTCGTAAACCTTGCAGATGATCCGGCAGTTGAGAGAATCATTACCCCACGTCTTGCTTTGACAGCAGCGGAATATTTGGCTTTTGAAAAGGACTACCACGTACTTGTTATTTATACAGATATGACAAACTATTGT
>DUJK01000210.1 GCA_013329925.1 Candidatus Poseidoniaceae archaeon | reverse complement strand
ACCAAAGTATCTAAAGAACATACCTGTAGTAAGAGCGAGCATCAACAATGAAAATATCAGACAGGCCATTCTAATTGGCCCAACTAAACGAGCCCGCATTCGAGCGTTACCGTTTGACACGAAGGCTAGTAAAATCATGCTGGCAATCAGTGGGAACGCCACCAACGGGATAGAAATTAAGTCATTCAATCAAGCCACCCCCCATAGCAAAAAGAAAATCGCTAACGTTCCAACTGCGACCATTAGAATATAATCTCGAGCAGACCCTGTAGTCATGGAACGAACCACTTTGGAAATCGATTGAGTTCCAGTCTCAATCTTTTTGATTGCTCCATCAACCACATTCTTGTCCGTCTCTGCCGATTTATCGGAGAATCCTGCGACAATCTTGAGCATGGCCATGTCGTAATAGTGATCGAAGTAGAGTCTATTCTCAAGTGCCCTAGATAATCCAGAGTTGGCAATTGCTTGGTTATCGAAGTTGTAACGACCGTGAACCCAAGCATTTAGGGTAATAATTGGCTTCATCCATGGCTTAACTTTCTCGCCTTCGGCTAAATTACCACCGTATAGCGAAAGCGCAAGTCCAGGCCCTAATATTGCGCCAATGGCAATTGCTACATATGTTAGAACGAAGAAGAATGCGTCACCATTAGCAAAGGCGTGATTCATCTCGTAAACGATACCATCAAGTAGACTCTTTTCGGACATTAAGCCATATTCGCTGTCTGGTGCCCAATGGGTAAAGCCCATTCCAGCAAATAAAATTGCTGACAGAGTAACAAATGTTAGGACAAATAATGGGATTTTAATCCAAGTATTGGTCTGACCAACGTGGGCAGCAACTTCGGTCTTTGGTTTACCGGCAAACGTCTTAAGCCACATTCTAGACATGTAAAAACCAGTCATTCCAGCTCCAACAAGAACACACATTGCTGGCAAGAAGAAACGAGGGTCCTCTAGAGCAACTCTCCATGCATTGGCAATTATTCCTTCTTTAGACCAAAAACCACCAATCAGTGGCAGACCCATAATCGAGGCAGAACCAACCAACATTGCGGTGGCGGTGAGTGGCATCTTAGAGGCTAATCCGCCCATGTTTTCCATTGATTGAGCATCAAATTCGTCGTCGTGGTGGTCGTCATGCTCACCGTGATCATCGTGATGATCATCATGGTGGTGTAAGTGATGGTGCGCATGATGTACTTCATGAATTACTGAACCACTAGCCATGAACAGCATTCCTTTGGCCATTGCGTGGTTAAACAAGTGAAATAATGCAGCACCAAAGGCGACAATTACAATGTAGTGAGCATCGCTATCTGTTTGCCAATCAAGGGTATTAGCAAGGAACATTGCACAACCTAGACCGGTGAAAATGTAGGCTAATTGACTCATAGTTGAATATGCTAGGACCTTTTTCAAATCATGCTGGACAAAGGCAATTGCTGCTGCCATTACCGCAGTAATTCCACCAACTAAAGCGATGATGAAGGCAAGATCGACTAAATCATTTTGCAAGGCTTCTGCACCAAAGAATGGGAACATTCTTGCTACTAAGTAAAGACCGGCATTTACCATTGTAGCAGCGTGTATAAGCGCTGAGACAGGGGTTGGCCCTTCCATAGCATCTGGCAACCATACGTGTAGAGGGAATTGGGCTGATTTACCAACTGCACCAATGAACATCATTCCAAGAGCCCACTGTAATGTGCTTGAGGATTCAGCTGCTACAGCGGCAATATTTGCTTCATCAAATACCACTGTATAATCTAGAGAACCGAATAAATCCCACATCATTACAAGTCCAATCATTAGGAATACGTCGCCGATACGGGTGGTAAGGAAAGCCTTCTTTGCTGCATAAGCAGCACTTGGCTTTTCATAATAAAATCCGATTAGTAGGTAAGAACAAAGACCCATTATTTCCCAGAAGATAAACAACCAGAGGAACGAATCTGCTAGCACCATACCTAGCATACCGGAACAGAATAATACAAATTCTGCGTAAAATCTATGATTACGGTTATCGTTAATCGGGTCGGTATTCATGTAACCTATACTGAAGATATTAATCAATAAGCAAAGGAACGATGCGACGAACAATAGCATTACAGTGATGTGGTCAATATAGATTCCAAAACCAAAGGAGATTGATGTTAAACTGCCACTTTCATAAACACTGGAATTTAACCACAGGAAATCCACGGAATCTTTCATACTGGCAAATCCACCGATGTGGTCTTTGATTAATAACAAGGAGATAATTAGGCTTGATGCCATTACTACCAAAGCAATTATGCCCCCCTCTTTCATGGTGTCTTTCCAAAATGGGTTCCTGTTGAAAACACGCCCGAGGAATAAAATTACTGGGAATGCTAGCATTGGAAGAAGAACAATCAGTGGTGCAAATTGCATCAATTCACTGTCGATAATTGTGTCTGAGCCTGCTCCTGCCATATTTTCACCTCAGTTCCTCAAGACGTCTACATCGTCTAGTGATATCGTTTCGTGCTTACCATACATGGCAAGGAAAATTGCTAATCCAATAGCGACTTCACTCGCCGCTATGGCAATTGCAAAGATAGTATAAATCCATCCTGTTGGGTCACCATGGTGAACTGCTGCTGCGGCAAATTGCATATTAGCAGCATTGAGCATTAATTCGATACACATCAAAACGATGATCGCATTCTTTCGAGTAAATGCACCACCAAGTCCAATGATGAATAATATGGCTGAGAGAGCAGAAACCCATGCTGGATCTATCATTCCTCTTCACCTCCAAACTCCCAAAGCAGATTTTCTCTTCGCTCATCTCTAATCAGATATGCCGCACCGATCATAGAAGCTGCCATCAACACTCCAACAATGAGTAATGGCAAAGCCCAGTCATTGAGTAGTGAGTCGGCAAGTCCGTTGGTTGTTGGTTGGTCATCACTAGAGTTAGCCCAAACTTCGTCAGCGCTAAGTACAGAAATCAAAATCATTGCCAAAGCAAGTAGGCCAATCCTGGTGACTAAGGATACGAACTTCATTCAAAATCCTCCTCCAATATTTGCCTTCTAGTCAGCATTATACCGAATAGAACTACCAAACCAACGCTGGCAAGATAGACTAAAATCTGTATTGCTGCTAAAAACTCCGCACCCAACAGAATGAAAATCCCAGATACTGCCATGAAACAGAAAATGAGTGACAACATCGAGTGCGCCACTCTTTGAGCAAGTATTAGCCCCAGTGCACCACCAATGGTAATGGTGGCAAATAAGAAAAATACTCCTGCTTCGACAATACCTGCGACATCCATCTCAGGCACCTTCCTCAGCAGCAGCCTTTGCGGCCCTAGCTGCCTTTTTGGCACGCTTGTCTTTCTCTTTATTAGCGCGCTTGGCTAGCTCGGCATCTACTGCTTCTTGATGGACGGAAGGTAATACTCTAGTTCTACTGGCATCAAACCACAAATCTTGACGGGTAAAGCCGGACATTCCGTCGTACTCATTAGTCATGAAGAAGGAAGTGAAACCACAAGCTTCCATACATAAGCCACAAAACATACAACGCCCTAAGTCAATTCTGCCAGAAACAATTTGGTCATCAGCAACAAATAATTCAGCTTGTTCAATCTCTTGTTCGATTCCCGAATCGTTCCATCGAACCATTGCTGTGTTACCAGATAGGTCTAGTACTTCGGCAAACCTCCATTGGTCGGGGGTATCAGAGTGGGCTGTGACATGGTTGAAGTCATCGGAAGATTCTGCTATTTCGGGGATTAATTGCGCAGCATAGCCGCCAACTTCCAATTCCGCACCGAATCCTTCATGCTCTCCATCTGCGCCGTCTAAAACGTCAACACGCAGTTCGGTAGTCATATGCAGACAGTCGTTTGGACAAGCCGTAACACATAGTTTACAGGCAGTACAAGTTTCCCAAATTACGCCGATTCTGCCGTTGTAGTTACCCGGGACGAATAGCCAAGGCTCCATATCCTCTAATCGTTCATATGGATACTGGACAGTTTGAGGTTTCCACAAGGTAGGGAATAAGTCAGAGGTAACACGGTCGGGCGCAAATTCTTGCTGTGAAATGTCGTTAAATTGACTATTTTTATCTGCACGTGCTTTTGATCCGTCGTCGAGGAATTCCGGGTGAGATGTATTGTGGTAGCCCATTGCAAGACGCTTGCCAAACAACTTACCGAAAATCGGGAAGGTTCTCAGGGCGGTTATCAGCGTTATCTTAAACGGGTACCAAAATAGGTTTCTAAAATTCGGTTTTGCATGGGGGTGCATTGGCATATTTTCACCTCACTCCTGCCCCGGGACATAGGTTCCCGCAGGCTTTTCTGTATACACATGGAACATACGTTCGGTATTTCCACTCTTATCCTCGTCATTGAGGAATAGGACAAAGATTCCTAACCAGACAACTGTGGTTAAGATTGGAACTAGCATTGGAATGCCAAATGCGTCCCATGCCCAGCCACCAGCGGCGGTATCTTTCATTTCGTTAGGGTCAAACAGATACAGACGGTATACGCCTGCCAATACAACTTGTAATACTGCTAATGGCAGTAAGATTCTCCAGCCAAATTCTAAAATTTGATCGGTTCTGATTCTAGCCAGTGAAAACCTTGCCCAAACAAATACCACTAGGAATACTAACCATGCCTTGAGAAGTACAACTATTGCGCCAGGAATCAGTAAGTACGCATCTCCTAGAAGCGGAATTTGACTAATCAATCCTTGGAATGGCAGGTGCCATCCACCCAAGAAGAAGTGCGTGAATAGGAAACATGCAGCATAGGTTCTGATGTACTCTGCCATAAATAGCATACCAAACCTCATACCGCCGTATTCAGTCCACCAGCCTTCAACCAGTTCTGCTTCGGCCTCTGGCATATCAAATGGCACTCTTTCTACTTCAGCAATCATAGTGAGCAGAAATAGTCCAGCTCCTAGTGGCATCAAGAATAGATTCCAAGAACCTGCTGAATGTTGGAAATGAACGCTTTCGATGATGTTGAATGTCCCAGACAGTACGGCAACCGATAATAATGTCAATAGCAATGGAATTTCATAAGCTGTCAATTGTGCTGCTGACCTGATTCCGCCAATTAGGGTATACTTGTTATTAGAAGACCAACCAGCGAAGAAGACACCAATTGGAGCAATACCAAAGATTGCAATTGCATAAAGAATTGAAAGTTCAGGATTGGTCGCATACATGCCACTTGACAACGGAATTATTCCCAAAATCAGTAATGTTGAGGATACGATAAGGAATGGTGACACCTCAAAAATTAGTTTGTCGGCTCGCTGAGGAACCATATGTTCCTTAACTAAAAATTTCATACCGTCCGCTACATTTTGAAAGAAACCTGGGAATATCGAATACCCCATCCACGACCGGTTATTGACTCTGTCAACTGTTGCGAATTTTTCATCTTGGTTACCAAATTTTTTGTTTAGAAATTTGTTTAGCCCGCCTATTGGTTTACCCAAGCCAAATGGCAGCATATTCCACCATTCACCTGCAGTAACACCATTTTCACCAACCCATAAAGAACGCAATGCAGTTGTGGCGCCACGTCGGTCATTCATTCTAGCAACCGCTTTACGCTCAATCCACAATATGGCGAATTGGGAAAAGAACAACATCAAAAATACAATATTTACCACTGCGAATGTTGCAAGACCAAACGCAATTTGTGCCGAACTATCTTCCAGTGGAGTACCTTCTAGAACTTTGGGAATTAAATCTTCGAAGGTTGAGAATAATAGCCCCCTTAGATCGTATTTGTCATCCATAACTTCACCTCAGCGATCTGTTTCTCCAATGCATGGATCGAAACTACCCATAATTGCTGGGATATCGGCCACTTTGTACCCAATCATTGTCTTAGCTACGAATGGAATTGTGATGAACATTGGCGAACGGATTGATAGCCTGTAAGGCTTTTTACCTCTACCTTCGCCACCACCTTCAATGTAAAATTGTGATGCTCCTCTAGTACACTCATAGTTACTGAATCCTGTTGCACCTTCAGGAGCTCGGGTTGGTGCCTTTGTGTAAATCATTTCATCGCCACTAGCATAGTTAGTGTTTTTACCACCTGGGATTTTTTCAATCGCATCAAGTACCATTCGACAAGATTGACGCATTTCCTCAATCCTGACTCGGTATCGGTCGTAGCAATCTGCCCCTTTGACCGAAGTGGGTTTCTCAACTGCTGGCTCCCAATCAACTTCATCATACACCGAATACGGATGAGCCCAGCGCACGTCATAATTGACACCTGCCGCCCTAACGTTAGGGCCAGATACACCGGCTTCGACCATTTCTTCTGCGTTACAATAGCCAACTCCTTGAAGTCGGACTAACCAAATTGTTGACTCGTCTAGCATCATTTCATATTCTTCAATTCGCTTTTCGAACAATTTGACCTTAGCAATCATTCTGTCAGCAAAACCAACAGGAATATCTCGCTTTACTCCGCCAATTCGTGGGTAATTGTAATGCATCCTAGAGCCGCCTAATTCTTGCAATAAGTCAAGGAACATTTCTCTGTCTCTCATACACCAAGTCATTAGAGTTAGATTTCCAATGTCTGGGCCGAATGCTCCAAGCCACATCAGGTGGCTGGCTAATCGTTGTAATTCTGCTGAGATAAGTCGAATATACTCTGCTCTTTCTGGAACATCTGCCTCAAGTAAATCCTCTGCAGCATAGATGTAAGAATTAGACCAAGTCATAGCGCTAACATAGCATAGTCGATCGCAATATGGCGTAACTTGTGTGAAGTCTCTTGCTTCACAGATTTTTTCTACACCTCGGTGAATGTATCCAAGTTCTGCTTCTGTATCGATTACTGTTTCACCATCGACTTTTACTCTCAGTGTCCACAAGCCGTGCGTCATTGGATGTTGGGGGCCCATAGTAATCCACATTTGTGCCATAATCTCACCTCACTTTACCCGACCCTCATCGGCTGGTTTTCTAACGAACCCTTGAGCATCGTCATACATTTCATTATAATCATGATATCGAATTTTGTGTTGTTTTTGTAATGGGTGAAATCCATCTGGGCTATCAAGCGGGTTTAGTACCCTGAACATATTCTCATGCCCTTCAAATTGAATTCCCACTAGGTCCCAAGTCTCTTTTTCATTCCAATCAGCGCCAACCCAAACGTGCTGTACGGTTGGAACTGAAGGGGTGTCGTTGTTTGGTAAGTTGATCAAAACCTCAAATTCAACCGGGATTTGCGAACCAACCATTTTCTCTGCAACATAAACTGTATTAGTATCAGGTATTTGGTTGCTAATTGGCTGTCTGAGGAGGTGATATGCTAGACCCCATCCCCTTTCATCTGGACCTTCGGGGTAATGCGTGCCGGTAATCATTGAGCAGTAATTTACCCCCAAATCGAATTTCAACCACTTAGCAAGTGCTTGCCAATGTTGTGGTGGACTGACTACTCTTACGAAAGAATATTTCTTGGCATTGGAATGTTGGACAATATCAGCACTGATGCCTGTGCCGCTAAATTTGTCATTTATTGCATCGGCACATTCAGTAACTGCTATTGCATTCTGCTCAAGTGTTATTGCCATCCCCATTACTCATCACCCACAATAATCGGCTTCTCAGAATCTCGGCCGGAACTTGGCGCTCCACCAATTCTGATTATTTTCTCTCGTAGTAAGCCAAAACCGTCGATTAGGGCTTCAGGCCTAGGTGGACATCCAGGGATGTAAACATCTACTGGAATAACTGTGTCAACACCTTCCAAGATGTTGTAGGATTGGAAATATGGGCCACCAGATATCGCGCATTCGCCCATTGCTATGCAGTACTTTGGCTCTGGCATCTGCTCCCACAGTCTGACAATTTTGTCAGCGAATTTCTTTGAAATTGGACCGTTAACCAGCAAAACATCTGATTGTCTTGGAGACGAACGGAATAGTACTCCAAAACGATCTCCATCAAATCTAGGGGTTGCTGCAGCAGCCATTTCAATAGCACAGCATTTGATTCCCAAGTGAAGAGTAAATAGTGATTTTCTACCAGCCCAGTTGAAAAATCGGCCTGCTAGAACGCTCAAAAATTGTTTTATTTTAGTGGCTTTGAGTGCTTCATCGGTTACTCCCCCGACCATTTCTACCAACGCACGACTATTGAATGCTGCAAAATTTTCTCCTGTATCTGCCATAATTTCACCTCAGATGTAAATTCTACCTCTTTTTCTAAAGACGTACCATACGCCAAGTGACATGATTGCAAAGTAAGCTGAAAGTACCATTAAAGCATCTTTTGCTCTATCCACTGCGCCGCTTCTAGCACTATCTGCTAAATCTTGGGCTGTTGCATCTGAAGCAACCATTCCGCCCAAAACTAAGAACATGAAAGCCACATCAAAAACTAGGAAGATGATCGCATACCAGTAGTATTGAAAGTGAAATTGAATCATTGCATCGCCAACAGGCTCACTACCGCACTCGAAGGTGGTTAACCTTCTAGGGTACAAACTGTGATCTCTTTCATAGCCCTCCAAGAGGTATGATTTGGTGATGTGAGGACGCGCCGGATCCACTCTAGGTCGAACTACCCACGTGATGATAAAATTGGTCAACGGCATTAGTATTCCGACAACTGTCAAAAAGCCGATAGAAAGGTACGCACTTGGCACTGATTCTAGTCCGGACATTCGCTCACCCAGTGCAAAGCATACGCTTAGCAAGCATTCCAATAATTACCCCCCAATAAGGGTTGCCAAATGTTTGAAAATTTTTGAAACAAAGACAATTGGAAAAACCGGGTGCCTGCGTACTAATTAAACTCAAACTTTGCCGAACCATATTGCCCATGAAGCATTGAGTGATTCTTGCATCATCTGCCAAATCTTGTAGAACGGATATGCTGCAAGACACCAGAAGATTAGGTAATACATTGCATAAGCCAATATTTGAGCTACTAAATTACCTAGCAGCAGGAAGATTGGCAGCAATGCTAATGCCCCGACAATAAAGCCACCAACGCCCAATGCTGGGAATATTGTAACTCCTAATAGTAACCAGATTAACGGCGAAGAGGTAGATAGTTTAGTTGAGTGCTTGGTTTGTTCTTCTAGTTGCCTAATTTCTCCAACAAATTGGAACATACGATAGATATTCAGTAGTGGAATTATTGTGAATATTAGGTGTTTAACGCCACCTGGCCCAACATTTGCGTGCTTTTTCATTTCATTTGCCATGCGATAATTTATCCAAAGACCGTACAAACCTAGGGTGATTGGTACTAACACAAACCATTCTAGTTTTGCTGAACGGTAAGGTACTGGATTAACACTAAATGCACTACTTGAAGTAAACCCTTGCTCTCTAGACGCAATGAGTTTCTCGGCATACTTGGCACGGTTTCTGTTTCTACCTGATTCAACCATTTGATCGATTGTCGGTTTCCCCGCTCGATACATTATTCCAGCAAACAATATTGCTACAATAAGGTAAACTCCGCTTTCTATTTGCCCTTGAGAAAGGCCAAGGCCAAGGGGTCCGTCATCAGGTTCTCCAAGTACTGAGATTTCGATATTTTCTCGTCCAACAACACCTATTTCCACAGGCTCAACTGAGAGAGTAAATGTGTAATTATCCTTTATTTCTGCATCATATGATGGCCTTACAAGAGCAATAATTTCGATTACTTCGTCAACATCTGCCCAGCACTTTAGTCCTTCAGAAACAGTTGAACAACTAGAGTCTGCTCTGTCAAGTTCAACTGACCATCCTCTAAAACTCTCAGGGGTGTAAATTATGAATTGGGTACGAGTATTACCATCGTTAACAATAGAGATTGGAATTTCCTTTCTGTCGGGATACTCCAATTCATAGTAAAGTTCCACACTGTCATCAAATTGAATATCATAGATAGTTTGAACTTCTAGGTTCAATACAAGTCTGCCAGTAGTCCTGTCAGCGGCATTTTCTTGGCTAAATACTACCACTTCGAGTATCCCAACATCGCCAGTTTGGGCGCTTGGGCTTACCTCAACAATTACCATTACTTTTTGTTTGAATTTCCTAACTTCATTACCAAAAGAACTGATATTATTACTGAGCATAATTGAATTCGCACCAAATTCTGATTCGGCAAGATATGGTTGCCCGTTTTCATCTAATAGGTAGGTTTGCGAGGTTAGATTAAAAATCGCAAATTTAGTTGTTATCGGCACGCTTCCGTCATATAACTCACCATCAACAAAGATCTGTCTTGTCGCGATTCCTTCAAGACCGTTGATATCGATTACTGCTAAATCTGACCTCAATAGACCTGAAGGTCCTACTTGCGGAGTACCGACGTTCTCAATCCAGAATTCAAACGTCATTGTGCCCTCAGGAGCTAAAATTACCGATGCGGCTTTATTATCGATGGTTACTGAATTATAATCGCCATCACCAAATCTAGTTTCCATAGAATAGGTAATATTATTCTTAATTGCCCTGATGGTAAATTGTGCCTTATTATCTGGCAGGCCATCTCCATCCTCGTCGTCATTAGTCGAATGTTCTAAATTGGTGATCTCGATAATTATGTCATTGTTGTTGTAATTTCCAACATTAGGGACCAGAACATTTACGTTGATTACTAGGCTTTGCCTTGCTGGAACGTTAAATTCGGTCTTAGTATCACCGACTGAATCAGTGAATGAAATATCCCAATTTGTTCCTGATGAGGGGCGTTGTTGTTTGGTGTAAAACCTAAACACGTCATCATTATTACCAAGGTTTTCAACCTCTATTGGGAATACTAAAACATCATTATAATCACCGGTTTGAGAAATATATCCATTGCTATCTGCGGGTATTACTGAACTTGAGGACATTCCGTGAGTTTCACTCACTGTCACAGTCAAAATTTTACTTTGGTAGGCAGCACCGCCGCCGGCAGGTAAAACTGAGAATGTTAACTCAATGCTTTCGGTAGCAAGGGCATTTAGTGGCACGGAAACCGAATATTGTACATTGACGGATTTGCCGGCGCCATGACGACTGTTAACTGTAACAGTGGATTGTTCTAATTGAACTCCCCAGCCCGATGGAGCAGAAGATACTGAAATCCTTAGGTTATCTTGACCATTACCTGTATTGGTTACTGTAACTGAAGACGTGCGGTTTTCTCCAGGCTCAATTGGACCCAGTGATTGAGTTGTTAGGCTGAGTTCAGCACCAAACGATTGACCAAGTACAATTGAAATAACCTTGCTGCATTTTACTGTATTACCATCTTTGGCTTGGATAGTGATAGAATTTGACGAGCCGGCATTTTCAGAGTCGTCTGGTGTGACTTTGAAATCAAAGGTTTTGGTTCCACTTCCGTCATCATAGGGCAAGACACCACTTGAAGGCCCATCTGATGTAACCCAACTAGCACGCTCTCCAGACCTGGTCATACTGACTGACCAGTCACTATTTCCGTCATTGGTCAGGGTTGCTGAAAAAGTTCCTTCTTGGTTTGGATTTAGGTTTAATGTGGTCTTGGATAAGGACATTGAACACTCTTTGAGGACTGGTACTTCGAGTTCTAAATTCACCGTATCGGTTACTTCTTCGGTCGGGTTCGGCGTGGTGACAGTACCAATCACCTCCCAACAATAATCATCGGCTTCTTGGCCATCTGGAACTTCAACTTCGACATATACAACTTCTTTGTTTGCATCGTCATCATCCTCATCTTCGGCATCTAAAGTAACCGTATTATCGCTCAGTGTGGCTTCTAAATCACCTGCGTTGCCGCAGCCACTATCGTCTCGCTCTTGAAGAGTCAAGTTTACTGTAGTCGAATTTTGTTGTCCGGTATTTTCAACCGTGATCATGTATTCAATTAATGATGAAGAGCCGGTGTAAGTAATGGTCTTGTCATTGCGATCTTTTACTCCGTCAAAGTATAGATCAACACCCCAAAGACCCCCACCAGATCCATCACCAGTAGTAGTGGTGACTGTTTCTGTCGAAGGTTCCGGTATTTCAGCCGCTGGTGCGCCAATTACCGCAGTTATACTTGCAGTTACAGTGGTATCACATGATGTATCTGCTTCTACTGTTTGAGCAACCGTGACGTTCATTGTGGTCTCCTCGGTTGCGCCCGCATCAATCTGTCCAGCTATTTGGCCAATTGTTGAACTAAAACCATTACAATCCTCACCAGGTTCGTTGCTGGCTTGTAAGTTGACCGTCACTGGATCACTTCCCGTGTTGGTTACTCTTACAGTATACTCACCAGAATCACCCGGATTAACTTCTAACGAGTTTGGAGAAACATTTAGACTGATACTTGGGGCTGCTGAAACGGGTGTAGCAATCAGTGGCAGTAGTGATACCAACATTAGACTAACCAAGAAAAATGCCGCCCGATTAGCACGAGACACACTTTCCCTTCGGTTGAGCATGATTAGCGGTGAACGACTTAGTATCAAAAGCCTATCCTTTATTGTGCTAAAAAATCACCGTGAAAAGCAGTTAATTAAAAATAATTCACATTCACCATTATTCGCTAACAAAAGTCGATGAGGGAGATTGACAACTTAAACAGTTTTGAACTGAATTAATGTCACAGCCATCGGTGCTTTCTGCGTGATATCTAGCACCGCACTGAGGACATCCAACGACCTTCCCCTCAATCGGTTTGCGACAATTCCAACATACCGGAGCAGGAGTGACAACTTGGCTAGTTGGGGCAGGTTTAACTGTTGGAGGCGATAAATTTGCCACTGGAGGTCTTGGTTGAGGGGTGACAACTTGGGGTTGGGTAAATGGCATCATTGGAGGAGCAATTTGTTGCCTTTTGCTAGGTTTTAGAACTACTAGACCGATTATTACTACCAATAAAATCACAGCTAGAGTTATACCGATTTGAGTCGCAGAAATACCAAGGGCAGTATCTTGTGAAGCGCTCTCCTGTGCATTAGCAGTAAAGCGGTAGTTATTTCCTGCCGAGTCATCCATTCCGGCAAATTGAATACTAAGGTCGCTCAAACCAGAACTTGTTGGTTTGACTGTGAACTTCAAGGTTTTTGATTCTCCAACTTCAAGATCGATTATCCCATCGCCGACAACCGCTACTTTCCAATCCTTATTTGAGTCGAAACTAGCCACGTAGTTGAATGGTAAAGTACCGGTATTTGTCACTAAAATTTGTACTTCTTTTACCTCTCCTTCTGTGAAATTATTTGATGACAATCCTGACCATGACACCTCTTCATAGCCACCTATGTAAAGGGAGAATTGTTCTGAATAATCAGTTCCAGCACCAGCAAACTCTAGAGTAAAACTCGGCTCACTAAAGGGTAGACTTTCTGAACTTGTCAACACATTACAGGTTAACTGCGTTGATTCTTGATAACCTATTGTTTCAAGTGAGCCACAAGCAACAGAAAGTTTAGGATCGCTTACCGTGCTTACTACGGGTTGCCATTGAACATCTGCATCATTGGTTAAGGTCCAAATAAATTGTAATTCTGCTCCAGCAGGGTGAGAACCAGAACCATAGAATGTAGCAGAATACTCTTGGCCATCTGGATAAATTACTTTTTCAAACGATAGACTCGGTTTTGGATAAATTTGTACGTCAAAATATTCACTCCAAGTAAACCGGTCAGAACCGTTGTCAAAATGTACTTTCGCTTCACCAGATTTAGCACTGCTTGATAATTGCAGAGTTGTAAGATATATTTCTGATCCACCCACTGCTAGATCAATGACGCCTGTTGAACTAATCACTTGTATGCCTTGAGGAAGAATAAAAGTTGGTGATAATTTAACCGGTAAATTGCCCTTATTTTCTACGGTAAAAACCATGACTAATTGGGACTCTGGCTGAAGATTAATTACTGAAGTATCGCTTCTAACTTGTACCGATTTTACTGCCTCAACCTCGATAGGCACCTCAATTAACCAATTTACTGCTGGAGTTGTTTTAGAAGTGACGCTTAAGGTAAGCAATGTTTGATAGCCAGAATTTGGCACCACCGAAGGTGGTTCAATTACCATGTCTAAGGTGGTGAAATCATTAGCTGCAACAAGCGGTGAAGTGGCAAATTTGCTAGGCGTAAAGTCTTGGATAAAGTTGGCATCCCATCCGTTTGGTGATTGAACTTGAAGATCATATGCAATCTCAGTATTACCGGTGTTGAACAAATAAATTGGCACAGAAGTGGGCTCAATTGGGTGGACTGGGACAATGTCATAATCCGTAACAACTTCGATGTCGGGGATTTCCCCTACAGATAATTCAAGGTAATATTGTTCAGATATACTGTTATCTAAATCTTGCCCGATTAGAATTATTTGATATGTCCCGGGCAAAGGAGACTCTTGATGTAGCACAGTTACTGATAGATCTGCTGACTCTAGACCTTCAAGTGAATAATCACTTCCGGATAGTCCAACATACCAATCCATCTCGCTGCCATTATCGACTGATAGAATGGTTGAATAGCCGATGGAGGCATTGGTTGGGAGTAAACCGGTATTTTGTAAACTGATTTGCCAAGTGGTTGAAGTCTGTTTTGCGTCTTGTAAGACATAGGTTTGTTGCAAGGAAGAAATGGCCACCCCTGGTTCAGAAACATTTACTATCACGTCAAGACGATTATTTGTTTCAAGAGTTTCAACAATCACTCCAGCTTTATCGATGATGAATGAGACTGTGTTCTCGCCTGAAGTTTGTGGAGTCCATGACCATACTAATTCACGGTCTGCTCCACCACTAAGTTCCATTGATTGTGAGCCTAATTCTACACCATTTACCTCGAGTGTCACATCAAATGGGTCAGATCTAATATTACCAGTATTTTCCAGCATACAAATTAATTCTGTTTGCTGACCAACACTGGGGATAGCAATGTCAATGCTGTAACCGGATTCGATCATCACCAAGTCTGGTTTGAGATCATTAATTCCATGACCCATAACTGCCAGAGAAAATGGTTGTGACCTACTACCTCCATGATTAGCATCAATCACCTCTACAGTCCACGTACCAATAATTGCCGAATCTATCAAAACTACCTCTACATTGTTCAAAGAATCAGCACTGCCTCCAGTTGTTGAACGTCCATTTGCGAAATCATTACCTAGGTAGGTTTGACCATTCGGGTCAGTAATTTCTAAATTTAAATCGGTCACCAATTGGGTATTGGACCATGTTGAAGCATATTCATCAGACCAAGCAAGTACCGCTTTGAATTGATCACCTGCTGAATCGATATCAAAGGTGTACGATTTTGAATTACCTGTTGCCGAGAGTAGTGACCTGTCATCGACCCAAACGCCTTGCCCGTCTGGAGGTGCTAGAGAATTACGCAAGTTGACTCGACCCCAGCCCTCATCATTGTTTGGAATATCTCTAGTACCAATATCCTCTGCTCCCAATATCAAGAGTGCTTTGACCAGTGCTCCTTGAGGTGATTGACGAAGGGCAATTTCTTCCAAATATTCTCTAATCATGGCTGCTGCACCAGCGGCATTTGGTGTAGCCATTGAAGTCCCGGTATATTCTAGATACCAAGTACTGGACCAGCTTGCACCACCTGTGTCTGCAGCCTCTTGAGCACGACATGAACGCACATAACCGCCTGGTGCCAATATATCTGGCTTGATTCTGCCATCATCAAGCGGTCCACGAGAAGAGCCTTCCATTATGTAATCGGGAGCACCTTGGTAACGATTTTGATGCATCCCGACGGTCACTGCATTCTTGGCAGTTGCAGGTGGAGTGATTGTATCGGAATCGGGTCCATCATTACCAGCAGCAAATAGAATGGTTAATCCTTCTGCTCCGCTGTAATATCGGTCATAGTAATTAGCCCGATCATCAACATCTTGGCTTTCAGAAGAGTATTGACCAAAACCTCCAGAATTACCCCATGAATTGGTATGAGTTCTAGCCCCAGCGCTATACGCTGAATTGAGTAGGCTGTTTAGCGAAGGAGATTGGAAGTTTCCTGTGTTATCGTTTTCCATAGCTTGGAAATAAAGGTCTGCTGCAGGGACGACGCCAGAATAACCTCCACGATTTCCATCGCCAAGTACTGTGCATGAAACGTGAGTACCGTGGCCGGACCAACGATCTGCAGTAGACCCGTCATTGATGACATCATTATTTGCTACTACGCGAGAACCAAAATCGCCATGATCTTCATCCAGACCTGAATCGGCAACCGCAACTGTTTGGCCTGAACCATCCAAATCTGTGGTAAAGTAAATTTGCATGCTGTTAGATTTCATATGGCTACCAGCGTTGTTATTGTGGACTTGGAAAACCGGATTGAAACGAAGTAATTTTAATGCTGGTTGAGATGCTAATTCAATTATATTGGAGGTCGTTAAATCACCTTCAAACCGACCACTATCCCACTTTATCTCATCAGTTATTGACCAATTAACCACCTCGAGTAAATCTTGTTTTACCTCAGAGATACCATCGCTCAATGATACTGTTTGTTCTAGTCCATACTCGCCCCGCCAGCCTTCAAGTCTGACTCTTTCACCCAGTAATGATTGCTCAGAACCCTGCAATAGTAAGACATCCAGAAGGTTTGGCTCTATTATTAGAGCGACAGGAACATTTTGAATTGAAGCGATGTTTTCCAGCATAGATAACTGTTCAAGAGCAGTTTGAGTTCCTTGAACAACCAAACCTGATGGGGATAAATACTCCCTAATTACTAACCCATCTAAGTCGTTAATTCGTGCTCTTGCTTCTTTCAAATTGATATCTGAATCAATTAATGCCACTCGTAAATCCTCTCTAGGCTGGAGAAATTCAGCACTGATGGGTCGTGAAAGTTCTAAACCAAACTCGGTGAAGGTTCCCAAAATCGTATTGGCAATCACTTCCCTAGACTCTTTGCTGGTTGAATTATCGTAAGTTCCAACTGCATCATGATAAACGCCGTCTTTAAGTTCAAAACTAACCCATTCAATACCATTATTTTCAGTTATTTCTGTCTGAATAGGCTCATTATTGAATGCTAATTGTGAGGCGCCTTGCAAAATAAACAACGCTACAAGGAAAATCACTCCCCATGCAGAACGCTTG
>DUJK01000050.1 GCA_013329925.1 Candidatus Poseidoniaceae archaeon | reverse complement strand
CAGAGAGCAGGAAATTAGTGTAGCAAAAGCCACTAATGAAGTTATTCAAACATTATCTCAAAGCATTGACATGAATGTTATTCTAGACCATAGAGAAGCATCCTCGACATTATCAGCCTATCTTACGAGCCTTGGAATGTCTGTTAGATTTGAAAATCTAGAAACTGGTGATATATTATTAACCAAGGATATTCTAATAGAGAGAAAAACTTCTCGTGATTTACTTACTTCAATAATCGATCAAAGACTGTTTAAACAGTGTCAAAGAATGAGATTATCAAGCAATCAACCAATATTATTGATTGAACTTGGCGAAATTGGTAACTCAATCCACCCTAACGCAGTGCTTGGAGCCTTAGCCCATGTTAGTTTAGACTTAGGAGTCCCTATATTGACAACCAAAGATTCAATGGAATCTGCTCATTTAATTTACTTAATCGCCAAGAATAATCAAAACTTTTCCACAAAAATGCGAGATTATGTGAAGTATCACCCAGTAGACGAAAAAAATATCCTGATGCACTGTAGCAACGCTGCAAAGGAAATTGAGGCAATGGTGAATCACGGTGACGAATCAGATTCTTTGTTAAACAGATGGAATACTGAAGGGAAAAATAAGCAAGCAACAATATTGTCTCAAATAACAGGCTTAGAATTGGATATTAGCACTGAATTATTTAATGCCTTCAATTCAATTGCTGAAGTTTTAAAATCCGATCAAGAAAGCCTGTCTAAGATTTTAAACAGCGAAAATTTGCAATTGATAAAACCATTTTTGTATGGCTGATAGTGTTTTAGCCACCAATCAAAATAGCTCTTGTTCTCAACTGAGCCAATCTGTCTGGGAAATGCCCCAGAGCAAATGCTACCAATTCTGCTAAGTGTATAACTGGTATACTGGTATTTTTACCCGTTTTACGGCCTGCCTTTGATTGATATGAGTCAAGATTTGCGTGTGATACAGTGCATGCACTTACGATTATATCTGCGCCATTTGATTTTGCATCACTAATTACCGATGAAATAAGTGACATTACTGGTTTGTCTAAAGTTAGGAGGGATGGTGCCCCAACACTTTGGCATTTCAGATCGTAATCAACAGGATGTCCACCTAATGCAGTGATTAGTTGTTCAAGATAAGTTGGCATGAACGGATCGTCTTGGGCACAAAATCCTTCTCTTTGCATATTTGGACCATAATAAGGTGCAACATTGAGTTCAATTGGATTTATCACCGCATCATTAATTTTGTCAAGGCCTATCTCCTCGACTAAGTAGTGTAATAGATGCCATGATTCTGCTTCGCCTCGATACTCGACACCTGTTGAGCGGGCAATCAAGTTGTTTAGTTGAGCAGAATAGACTGGGTCGTCTTTCAAATCTTGCATAGTATCTTTCATGATTCCGTGACTTGTTGCACAGGTCGTCATGATGTCTAGGCCTTTTTCTTCTGCTAAGGCTAGATTTCTTGCAACCAAAGCGTGTTGTAATTTAGTCGAGGCTTGTTTGATAATATTTCCTCCATCGCTGGTTGCTTCTGGCAATTCGATTAAATCAATACCTAGAGTTTTGCAAAGCGGTTGAATACAATCCTCAACTTCCATCGATGCCGCCCGAGCAACATTGCCTGGATAATATGCGATTTTAGGCATTTAATCCCTCAAAACCTCTGGTCAATTTCATTAAATAATCCCACAACTTGGTGGTGATTCTTAACTTTCGAATTAAACATGTTAGGTATTTTACCAATACCTGCTGGTGGTAAAATCAATGCTTGTAGGCTCCTTATTGGAGGTCCCCCTGTTCTAGTAAATCCTAGTACCATTCTAGCAGAAACTCCATCAAAAATGTTACTTATCAAACCAATAGGGCCAAGCACTTGGCGGTAAAGTGTGGTTTCATTCAACTTACCAGTCCACTTGACGCTTCTGCCGTACCACTTAACCAGCCTTCCGTGCGGACCTCGATAGTTTGTCTGATTTAGGATGTAGGCACGAATATCATTAAGCCCAGTTGAGGCTGTTTTACCCTCTTTACCATATCTTGCAATAGATGCTAAGTCTGCCTCTCCCCAAACGCCCGTTGAGTTGTTTAATGATTCAATAAGTGAATTTTTGAATGCCTCACTTGATCTAGGATCGATGATTCGGTTCCATCTTTGAAGGTGTATACCGGGACCCTCATATTTTGCATCATAAGCAACTGTGTCGGACATTGCGTGCAGCAAATAGTATGATTTTACATCACTCGATGCATGAAGTTTCATGGCTTCTTCTTTAGACATGGTTCCAACCGCCATACCGTTTAGAAGATACTCTCCCTCACGTGGATTTGATTGCATCCATGGCTTGGCTTTCATACGGTTTTCTTCAAACCTAGAGTAATCTACCATCAAATCTCTAATCACTGGATATCCTGACAATGGTTCGATTTTCATTCTACCATCTGCAGAAGTCGCACTACCAATTGAGGTTGAGTCTGCAAGTACAAGTCTACCATTTATTCTAACGCCGCAACTTGCAGTACCACTGCCGTCTCCCATCCTAAAGGTCAGACTTCCATCAACATCATTCTTGATGGCAAGTAACATATCTTGAATTGATGCATTAGCTGGAAGAGAACAAACTACAGTATCCCAGCCAGAATCTGCTTCAATTGGACAATAACGGAAAATTTCGACTGTTACTGTTAATTCAGTTTGATCTACAACACCAGGGGCGAAATCTCCTGAAACTACATCGTCATCTCCGCTTGAGCCATAAGCAATCATTTCATCGAGCAACTCGATTTGTAAGGTTCCTGAGGAGTCAACACAGGCAATCTTTGGCAAAGCTTGTGCAACCCAAGTGAGGAATGGTGGTTCATAATCAACGTCACACAGTTGAATTTGGTGGACTCTATTTGCACCTAATGATTCATATTTTTCATCCCAGTCAGTTCCCGCTTTACAAAACTCATCATAAGCAGTATCTCCAATTGCACAAATACTGAAATTTACTCCTGAAAGAGAAGGCGAATTCGAGTTTACTGTCTGCCATAGCGACTCGGCATTGTCTGGCATTTCTCCTTCACCCCATGTCGAGGTGATGATTAG
>DUJK01000202.1:5750-9785 GCA_013329925.1 Candidatus Poseidoniaceae archaeon | reverse complement strand
CTGCATTTGGCGGTAAAGTAATACGGGCTAAACAGGGCAGTCATTTCGTATCACCAGTAACCTACCGTGACGGCAAACAGGTAAATGCAGTATTCACTCATCAAGACCACGTTATTGATCCTGGAGAACTTCAGGTAATAGCCTCAGCAGAACATTGTCCAATTGCGGCTTGTATTCACCCCACACGGCCAATCACCACAGTTCAGTATCATCCTGAAGCAACATCAAGAATAATTTCTGAGGCAATAAAGTCTGGCGATATGACCAAAGAGGAAGCTGCGGTTTTTGATATGTCTAAACCGTTAATCGATGTTAGCGAATCACTCCTCAATTGATGACTTAAACGAAATCAAATCCCGCTCGAAAGAGTATAGGCAAATTATCAATCCAGCAAAAAGTGCGTATTCTGCATACGCCGCCACATCAACTGCATACTGGATTCTATCAAGAGTGAACATAGTATCGTCTTCTAGGCCGAAGGAATCTAAATCTCTAATCGCCCTGACAATGGCCTGCGACATGACAATGTAGGAGATGAATGAAACTAGAATGCCAATAACTCGCAATCGACGTCCTGATTTGTCGGCGTTAGGTAATGCAAAATGGGCAAGTATCGCCCATAAGATTCCGACTTGAAATACCAAGGATGCTGTTAGTACATGTAATTCTAAATGGTCATACATGTCAGCAAATGACATCACAAACAGATTTGCCCCAGTGAAAAGTCCAGATATCATTGCGGCAAGCAATAGTTTTGGACGTCCTATGTTGCGCATTTTGTACCACATGCGATAAGCAAAAATCATTTGGAATAAGCCACTTAACGCCAAACCAATAGTAAATACCCAGCGTTCAACACCCGGATAATCAGCCTCAGAAATAAAGAATGGAAAATCCCTGGAATTACCATTTAGTAAGTGGATGACCATGGCTAATGGAGCAATTGTTGCCGGCAATAACCAACTGATGCGAACAGTGAACTCGTCACTGATGTAGGTACTACCAATTTTATACCCTTGACTCATATTTTTCATAGGCACACTAAGCCGTCCCAAAGCCAACGTATCTATAACCTTCAAGTGTGAGAGCCAACACCGGCAGTTGTTTCCAATGGCTCTAAGGGTGCATGATACTAGGCGCAGAGAGAAGGTTGCCTTCTCGACAATGCATCCAGGTAAAGTATCGATGTATGTCTGTGGAGTGACCGTTTACGATAGTTGTCACTTGGGCCACGCAAGATGTTATCTTGCGTTTGATTTGATTCACCGCTGGCTTGAAGCATCTGGATTTGATGTTCATTATGTGCAAAATTTCACCGATATTGATGATAAAATAATCACTAGAGCCAATGAGATTGGCGGTGATTGGCGGAAATTAGTTGACGATAATATCGCCGGATATTACGAAGATATGGATGCACTCAACATTTTGCGTGCCGATGATTATCCAAGATGTACAGATTATGTAGCTGACATGATTCGAATAACTCAAGATCTAATTGACAAAAACAACGCCTATGTAGCAGATGATGGGGTTTATTTCCACGTTGATTCAGCACCAGAAAAGTATGGTGTGTTGACTGGGCAAAACATAGACGCCGTACGTTCAGGTGCGGGTGGAAGGGTTGAAGGAACTGGTTCGTCAAAACGAGATCACAAAGACTTCGCATTATGGAAAGCAGCCAAACCAGGAGAGCCGACTTGGGACTCTCCATGGGGTCCAGGAAGGCCTGGCTGGCATATCGAATGTACTGCAATGTCCATGGATTACTTTGGTGAACAATTCGATATTCACGGTGGCGGGCATGACTTGAGGTTCCCTCATCATGAAGCAGAGATTTTCCAAGGTGAATGTCATACTGGCTGTTCTCCAGTTGTCCATCATTGGCTGCATAATGGATTTGTCAATATTGATGGAGAGAAGATGAGTAAATCACTTGGTAACTTTTGGACTATCAAAGACATTCTTCAACAAGTTGATGCAATGGTGCTAAGGTTTGCGTTAATCAATGCCCATTACCGGTCACCAATCGATATGAATGAGGTTCTGCTCAAAGATGCAGAACGAAATTACAACAGAGTTCTTGAATGTTATATCAATGCCTTGAAAGGCATGGTTAGCGAATCCCCAGTGACATTACCGCACCCAGATATCACTTCCAAGCAGCCTCTGATAAAATCACTAGCATTGCTTGAGAAAATGGGTGAAGGTTTTGCCATGGCAATGGATGATGATTTCAACTCCAGAAATGCCGTCGCTAAGGTTCTTGGAGCAGTCCGTGAGATTTCCAAAACGTTGGCTAGTGGACTTGATGATGCAGATAAAGATGCTTTTTCGCATTACGCTGTTGATTGGCTGGAAGAGACAGCTGGTACCGTTTTGGGGATTTTACCTACCCGTGAATTTGCTTTGTTAGAGCCTGAAGATGATCCTCGAAAAGCAGAACTTGCCCCTCGTGTAGAAGAACTCTTAGTGAAAAGAGCAGAAGCTAGAGCCAACAAAGATTGGCCAACTGCGGATTTAATTCGTGATGAATTGAAGTCAATGGGTGTAGTAGTAACCGATTCTGTTGACGGCCCTGTTTGGGACTTAGAGTAGTCGGAGTAATTTGTCGATTTTAATTCATCAAGATTATCTCAATCTCGGTAAATCTAGATGTTATTTGCAATTATTTTTTTACACATAGATTAAATGTCAGAGTATGAAACAGAAAGCATGGTTGAATTTGAGTTGTCTGAAGAGCAAGATATGTTGGTCGGATTAGCAAAAATATTTGCTGATGAGGAATTAATTCCAAATGCTGAGGAGTGGGATAGAAACGGAATATTCCCCGAAGAAACAATTAGCAAAGCTCGTGAATTAGGCTTACTGAACTGTACTATACCGGAAAAATATGGAGGATTAGGACTTAGTTTTCTCGACGAGGTAATGATTAATGAGGAATTAGGCCGAGGCGATCCTGGATTTGCAACTATCACAGGGGTCACAATGCTAGCCTGTCATCCGGTTATCTATGGAGGTACAGAGAAACAAAAAATGGAATATTTGGGTCGAGTTTGCGCCGGCGAGATATCAGCTTACTGCGTAACTGAGCCTGGTGCCGGCTCGGATGTCAAAGCGATTACTACAACTGCTGTATTGGAAGGGGATAATTACGTTATTACTGGTTCTAAAATGTGGATAGGGGGCGCAGGTCATGCAAACTGGTTCTATGTTCTAGCAAGAACCAGTGAAGAAAGTTCTCACGAATCACTCAGTGGCTTTATTGTAGAAGCAAATTCAGTGGGCTTAGAAGTCGGTAAGAAGGAAGAAAAAATGGGTCAACGCTCATCTGATACTAGATCGGTTAGATTTGATAATGTCAAAGTCCCAAAAGAGAATCTAGTTGGCGGCACGGAAGGAACTGGTTGGTTACAAGCGATGGTAGCCTTTGACCGTTCACGTCCTATGCTTGCTTCACATGCATTAGGAAATGCTCGTGGTGCGATGGAGGAAGCTTGGCAGTATGCTAACGAAAGGCGCACATTTGGTAAACCAATTTTTGAACATCAAGCAATATCTTTCATGTTGGCAGACATGAGCACTAAAATTGAAGGGGCAAGGTTGTTGGCTTACAAAGCGGCAAACTTGCTTGATAAAGGTGAGCAAGCGACTCTTGCTTCAGCTCATGCAAAAAGATATGCTGCAGACATTGGAATGGAAGTTACAACAGATGCGGTGCAAATTTTTGGAGGTTACGGCTATTCTGAAGAATTCCCTGCTGCAAGGCGTATGAGGGGGGCTAAGATTTACCAGATTTTTGGTGGTACAAGCCAAATTCAAAAATTGATTATTAGTCGAGAACTAAACAAACAATATCAATGATGTTTTCTATCTTGGCTAACTAACTAATCTGGCTTATTTCTTCTTACCTGGTGGTTTAAGGTCAGGTAGAACCGGAACGAATTGTTTAGGTTCGTGCTCTTCCATTACATTGAGGAATTCATCAAGGCTGATTACTCCGTCTCCATTAGCATCAAAGGTTTCCAGCATTGC
>DUJK01000202.1:0-5361 GCA_013329925.1 Candidatus Poseidoniaceae archaeon | reverse complement strand
CTTGAGACATAACCATCGTCAGTTTGGTCAATAGCGGTGAATAGTCTAACAGCCGATAATCCAGAGGATTTCATGGCACTAGCAACTTTATCTTTGATATCAATTGATTTTGCATCACTAGATTTGTCATCAACTTTTTCTGTTTCTGGCATGGTGGACTCATTGAGCTCATCATCATCCCAAATCTTGTCAACAACTGAATTTTGCGAGGTTAGTAACTCATCATCATCACTAGTTTTACTGATGACATATAATCCAAACAGTAGCGCAACTACGATGATTAGTAAAATCAATTTTAATTGATTTTTAGTGCTTTCATCAGCCTCAGCATCATCAATAAAGTCATCATCTGGTAAATCAGTAAACATGTCATCTTGGTCGTCAGTATTATTGTCGTCAGTAGGGCCAGGCAAGGTTGTCGTATCGCCATTGTTGCCGCTATTATCACCTGAATTGCCGTTATTGTTATCGGTATTACCGCCGTTGTTGCTACCTGAGCTATCATCATCAGGTAATACCACATTGACATTTGTTCTGTCGCCATTTACCATCTCAACGGTGTAATAGTCATCGTACAATTTGGTCATATCAATGTGGAAATTGGCATGGGAAGAGCGGTTGATAACGTCGAAATAACGCGCATCACCTGATGTGAAGATAGGATCTAGTGTCATATTTTTCAAGTGAGAAACATCATCACGGTAATCGCCATCAAAAGTTGAATTTAGCCAAGCATTGATTTCACTATCGGTCATGTCATTGAATTCATTCCAGTTTTCCTTCATATCATTAAATTCGTGACGCATTGCCATGGCAAGTCCTGCTTCGATCTCCGCAAAGGTTTGACTGCCATCAACTTCAGTCATTGAAGTTACGTCAACAGCTTTTTGGAAATCAGGCCCATTGACATATTCCCAGTCATCGCCTTGCAATTGCTGCATCAAATCAATATCGCCAAACACTGCTTTGCCTTGTACGACAGTGAGAGCAACATCAGCATCAATTGCTTCGATTAGGTTGCGATAAGGGTCTTCATGGAAGGTGTCGATGACTACTAAATCAGCAAATAAATCAGCCTTTACACGACCAACAAACGGTGTCCATCCTGTGGCATCAGCCGGATTTGAGGTGACCATTTCGACCAATTCATAGTTACTGAAGTGTCCATTCAGGTTGTTGGTATTCCACATATCAGCAACTTTTAGTTCGTGGAAATTATTCTTTGAGCCACTGGGGCCCCAATCAGGTGAAATTGAAATGCTTACTCCGGCTTGGTCAGCAGCCACTACATCTGTAGTATCGCCGTATAATAGAAGGTTGGAGAGTGGTGACCAAACAAGGTTAGAGCCAACACTGGCCATCTTACTAAATTGCGATGAATCTAGAGCAGTGCCGTGAATAACTACGGTTTCTTCCATAATCAGTCCTTTGTCCCATAGCGCATCGAATTCTGCTTTGCTGGATGAATCAACTCCCTCTGCAAGGTGAACAAACCAAGCATTAAGGGTGCCGGCTTCACTTTGACTGATCAGATGGCTGCCAGTATAATCGCTATCAGCAGCACCGCAAACAGCACACGTTGAGATACCATCTTGACCAAAGTTGTACAATTCAACATTGCGTGAAAGTATGCTATCCCATGCTTGAGTACCTGAACTTGGTGAGCCTTGCATTGCAGTTACGCCACCTGATACTGCTTGGACTTCTGCATATTTCATCTGCTCACTAGCCATATCCCATCGATAAGTAGATTGAATATTGGTCTTCATCCAAGTAATACTTGGACCATAATCCCAATTGTTGCCCCACTGATATCGGTTAGTATAGCCGCCTTCCTCAGACTTTTGAGCATCATTCAAGTGTACTTCAAAGTCCCAAAGTGGGATGTGATTGTAATGTACATGATTGTGTAGGTCAATTAGACCAGGATAGATTGTACCCTCAGTGTTGACAATTGGTACATCAGAAAAATCGACACCTGCTGGTGGATTTGCGTTAGAAGCCCAAACACCGGTAATCTTACCATCCCTTATCATCACATTACCGTCATTGATTACATTAGTTTCGCCGTCCATAGTAACGACTCGTCCTTTGAGTAAAAATGCTCTAGAGGAATCAGTGTTGCTTAGCTTGTAACACTTGACGATATTATCTGGAACTGTATATTCACCCGAAAAATCAGCGGCTCTGCCCGGTGTCGGGTCATCCTTAGTCAATACGCCATTTTCTTCGATGTATGATTGACCATAACTAGAGTCTTCAGCTGGGAATGACATACTATCTACAAGGGTTGAGGATGTATCACTGATAGACACTGTTTCGCCGTCAAAATAACTTAGGTCAAGGTCTGAATCAGCACGGAATACAACAATTCGTGCATCAGCGTTTAGAGTTGTATTGTAGGCTAACTGACACGGAGGACTACCACTAGTGGTTGATAAAATCCAACTTGATATATCTTCTGCGGAATCACCGGAGTTCCAGATTTCAATGAATTGGTCACTATATTTGCCATAATCTTGATCTCCATTCCAATCAACAGCACCGTAGATATTAGTACTATTTTCGTTAGAAACTAGATTATTTGGGCTGATAAATAATTCTGAAATAACGATGTTAGCAGCCCGCCCAGAAGCATTACTCTCATTGCTTTGTTCAAGATTTTCAGTAGCATAAGTCCAAGGGCTTAGGACCATGAGCAGAAGGATTGTTGAGGCTATGAGCATCCGTCGCATGGGTCGACCTTACAGACCAAGGACATTAACTCAGCGGTCAAGTGTTAAAGTCGATTATATCATAGACCCGTTCAAAATGGGGATATTATGGCTACTATAGAACTTAGTGAACCTGTCTTTGCCGAAACTATCGACAACAATGAAATTGTAATACTCGACTTTTGGGCTGAATGGTGCGGTCCATGCAAGGCTTATGGGCCGGTCTATGAGCGAGTCTCAGAAGAATTTCCCAACATAGTGTTTGCCAAAATAAATACCGAGGAACAACCAGAACTTGGCCGTATGTTCAATATCAGATCGATTCCAACAACTATTGCTTTCAAGCAACAAATTGGCGTCTTTATGCAGCCTGGTGCCTTACCAGAAGACGCACTTCGTGATTTGGTTAAGACGTTAGAAACTCTTGATATGGATGAAGTTCGAGAAGAGATGAAAAAAATGAATGATGCAGATTCACAGTGAGTACAACTCATGCGATGATTTCAATAATACCAGCCATAGGGTCGTACATGGACTGGAAGCCTTGGCTGATGATGACCTTGATGGTCAGTCTTAGTTTATCGGGGTGTTTTGGTGAAAATTCCGAAGACGCCAAAATAACTTTCGCTGAAGGTGAATATCCAGAACCTTGGGATAGGGCTGATTTCAGCTATGATAATTCAGACGTGTTTAGCAGAGTGAGTGTAAATGGGACTTACAATATTTCAAATCCAGTCTCAGTCTATGTCGCGGTCCCTTCAATCACCGCTGCTGATGGCGGTGCAGGGCTGACTGGTGGGGCTGAAGTTCACCTTGGTCTTTGGTTGCCTGAAATCGATGGCTGCGACTACACTGCGGATAATGTGTCAGATGAGTGTCGCGTTCCGGTTATTGCCGATGTAGGTCCTTACTATGATGATGGGGATGTTTCTGCAACTACTCCTGCAGATCGTCTTGGTCGTTTCCTAATCGAAAATTATGTTCCACATGGTTATGGAGTTGCCCAAGTTTCAGTATTTGGTACCGGAAATTCCAATCATTGTATGGACTTGATGGGTACTGACGAGCAACGTGGTATTGATGCAGCAGTTACCTGGCTTGGAGAAGCGGGTTGGTCAAACGGTAAAGTTGGCTTAATTGGTAAATCATACGATGGCTCAACTCCATGGCAAGCTGCAACTTTTGGCAACCCATATCTGGCGACAATTGTACCGATGTCTGGATTGATTGGCGTGCATGAATTGATGTGGCGCAATGGAAGCATGGAGGCTAGAGGGGCAATAATGCATAATGGCGTTTACGGCACATTTGGCGTTGATGGTGATACAGGCGATGCAGAAAATTTCTGTGAAGGCTACATTGAAGGTTACATCAATGGTCCTGCAGCATACCAAACTGGTGGAATGGTTGATTATGCTGGAAATACCTACTGGACAGAACGCTCCTTTATTGGCAGAGTATTGGAAAATTATCAAGGTTCAGTTTACATAATCCAAGGAATGCAAGACTGGAACGTAGATCCACACATGGCTTTTCCAATCCATCAACAAATCGCCGATGCTGGAATTGAAGTAAAGACATTAGCAGGACAATGGGCGCATGATTATCCTGACCGATTAAGCGGGCACAGTTCACAAAGTAGCGGAAGAGGTGCAGAAGCATATCCCTATACCTTGAGGTGGGATTGGGCTGATGAGATGTTATTTTGGTTTGACTGGTATCTAAGAGACGAAGGTAGAGCGCCAACTCTGGGTGTTGAGATGCAAGATAACCGCGGTGGATGGAGATTTGAATCGACATATCCAGCACCAGACACACAATATCTAGAGATAAATGGTGCAGATTTAGGGCCAGATGGCACTTCAATATCTGCATCTTCGACAATTACCATGACTTATGGGCCGTTTGAAAATAACACCTACATTGCTGGTATGCCGACTTTTCATTTACCAGTCACTCCAAGTACCCTTAATGGTGCACATGGGTTTTTAGAAATGACTGATGAATCTGGTATGCACCTTGGTCATGCAGTCATGGACTTCAGATTCCATGCAGGTGGCCGTGATGGTCAACTAAACATGGTGCCTTTCGTGGAGGTAATGGGTTTAATGGAATTTATGCCAATGGATGTATATCTAGAAGCGGGTGAATCAATTATCATCACTTTAACTCAAACAGGTGAAGATTATGTTCCTTCATCATCCTCTGTTGGTGGTTATTCAGTAGATTGGGCGTCTTCAACTCTAACTCTACCAATTGTCGACCGGAATTGTGATGATTTGTTTAAGGTCCCGATGATTGAATATAGTGATGAGATGTATTACAACACAGTTTGCTAATACGTTACAATAGAATATTTCTTGCGCTATTCTCTTAAGCCGATGACAAACAATATTGCATATGGTACTTAGTGCGCTACCAGGAGTTGGCGAAAGATTAGCCCAGAAAATGACAGATCATTTTGGTTCAGAGGATGCAGTGATTAAGTCACTAAAATCGGGTGATATCGGTCAAATTGCAGAAATAGAAGGAGTCTCGCCTAAGCGTGCCTTAGCAATGGCTAGGAGTATCGCAGGAGATAATGGTCAATTCTTAGCCACCAAAGAAGCAGTAAAATTGCATCAAAAATTAATCGACCAAATCACGC
>DUJK01000083.1 GCA_013329925.1 Candidatus Poseidoniaceae archaeon | reverse complement strand
CAAACCGTGGGTCAAACTTCTTTGACCTGGTCTCCTGTTACTTCAGCGACTTCTTACAAAGTATTTATTGACGATAAACAACAAGTTACAGTCTATAATTCTCTTTATGACTCGGAAATAAATGGCAATACCTTCACTAGCTCGTCATTCGTTGGTGGAGAAACATACACTTGGTGGGTTCAAGCATTTACCCAAAATATTCCTGGTCCTTCATCTGCAAGATGGACATTTGCTTTAGGTGATCCAATGCATTATTCAAATAATGACGGAACATATACGTATGAATTTGTTGATTCAAAAGAAGTAGCAGACTTTTCACACATAAACGTCTATGATACAACAATTTCAGATGCGTTACCTGGCAATAATTTGGGGCAAAATCCCAACATTATTGTTGGTAATGGGTGCTTAGAAACACAAAGTTCCAATTGCGCCGGAATCTTCTCAATTGACTTTTCACAAATTCCACTAGATTACACTGAACAATCTCTCCATAGTATGGATGTTGAATTTACTGTTGAGTCATGGGATTTTACAGGCGGTGCTTATGAAATTGAATTTTCGGTTCATGAATTTCTTCATACTAGCTGGAACGAACTATCCTTGACTTGGAATACAACTGGTCCAACACCTGGGCTGGTTGCCGGTGTTGATTATGTTGCTGCACCAATTGATGTTGTTCGATATACCAACACAGATAATTTAATTTCTTTTAATATTGGAACCGATGGTACCCAACTCAATGATGAAAAGCACTGGGTGTTAATTGGAACAGGAATTGGAACTGGTTCTAATACAGATGGATTTGTGAAATTATATTCAAGTGAAGCAAGCGTTGAAGTGGATATTAGGCCAAAAGTAAGATTGAATCATACCTCAGTTGATTCTCTTGCAATAAGTACTCAATCAACTGTGTTTGACGCAGATAATCAATACCAATTTGATTTGCAATCATTTGATTACATGGGACAAGCAATAGCCAATAATCTGCCTACTGGTGCAGATATTGATTGGTATACTACCACTGGAACAATACAAGAATTATCCGAGAGTAGTATTTTGTTAACTCCAACAATCAACGGAAATCAAATCATCACTGCATGTTATGGATTGATATGTACCGATTATCAAATTAGTATTGATTCAGGTCTACCAGTAGAATTATTTGCATCATTCAGTCAATCATCCAATCAATCGGCTATTTCCATTGATGCTGATACTGAAATAGATATTTTCGCCTACGCAATTGACCAACATGGAAATCTTGTGACTGGTGAGACTATATCATTTGTTACAACCAATGGTTCAGTTGGCCCAAATAACAAATACTATCCTTACCTAGTTGGTAATCAAATTATAACAGCACAATGGATTGGTACATCTTCAACCTTATCGGTTGATTTGTATGTGGAAGTGGTGCCAGGGGCTCCAAATATGGTTGAATTGTCTGGTTGTGACTATGTTGTTAATGCAGGCACATCATGTGATTTATTTGCGACATTGTACGATCAATTTGGTAATTTAGTTTGGCTCGATATGGGTAGTGAATATTCGTTGTCTTCAACTAATGGGGAAACAGATACAGTAATGTTTAGTTCGCCTAATGAATTACCACCGGTTTCCCAAATTAAAATTGGTGAATTTACTGGGGATAGTATTGGGACATGGTCGATAACGATAAACTCAGACCTCGGTTTATCCGACCAGATAGACGTTCAAGTCACCTATGGGGAGATTCAATCACTTGTTTTGGAGCCATCTGAAAGTACAATATCTGCCGATGATTTACTTTACATAAACGCAACTAGAATAGATGTAAGAGGAAATGAATTGCTAGTTGAAATAACGGAAAATAATTGGACAGGTATATCGGATGGACAAATTACTTCTGGAATTCCTTCAATTTGGACTCCTAATTTACAAGGAACAAAAACCATTACAGGAAGTTTTGAAGGAATAACAGAATCAGTGACAATATTTGTCACGAGGGGTTCAGTCGCACAATTCCATATGATTGTCGAGGATGAAGTTGCTAACAATCAATTATTCGAGATTACCACAGATGAAAGCCTATCATCATCATTGAGAGCTATTGATGCTAATGGTAATACCTGGATTGTTGATGGTACTTGGGAAGTATCTCATAATGAATTTGATACCGCAGGAATAATTTCGAGTAATAACTCATCTCAAACAACTTTTAATCCTGTAATTGCATCATTTTCAACCTATACAATTACGGCGACACACGTTGAAAACAGCATTGTATTCACTGAAAGTTTCTCTGTTCTAGTTTCAGTGGGTGACATAGAAGAATTAATTGTTACAGCAATTGATTCAAAGGGTGTTGAATACGACATCGTAGATGGTTTTGAAATAACTGCTGATGAGTTCATCCAATTTTCAATTGATATGTTTGATGCAGATGGTAACGCTTTAATCGTTCCAATATTTTGGAATATCATCGATCTTGAAAATTCCGTTCTAACTAATATAACAGGCGATCTGAGTTCCAATATTTGGGATGCGGCACTAGTTGGAGAATACTCAATTTCAGTTTACACCATTAATCAGCGAGGATTTAATTTATCTTCTCAATTTGATATTATGGTAAACCATGGTGCGCCAGTTTATTTAGAGGTAGTTCAATCTACAAATACCCAAAATGCAGGAGATATTGTAACTCTTCAAGTCACTGGTACAGATTCAGATGGTAATCAATTTGCTCAGCCAGTAGTATGGCTCGAAAATAATGCTCAAGCGAAGAATATCAATGCTACTGCCAATGTTGGTGAATACAAATTCAATGGTAGAACTGCCGATAACTATACCTTGGCAGCAGAATACTTGGCTATATCAACCAGCGTAGAGATTGAAGTTTTCGCCCTAAATATTGCTACTAACATCGTTTACAACGTTAGTACTGATACCTTGGAACAATTAGAGAAATTAACAGTTAGTGTGGAGGTGTATGATGAATATTGGAATAAAATCAGTGTCCCAGAAAATGCACGAATTGATACAACCGACCGCGGAGATGTCACATACTTGGGTGACGGGGTATGGGAATTAGAAACATTAGACGAAGGCCCCCATTCTGCAACCATAGTCGTTGGTTCAATTACTGAAACCTTCACCTATGATGTAGAAGGTAATCTTGCTGGATTCTTCGCTGCAGGTGGGCCACTATACTATGTCGCTGCAGGACTAATCGGACTTATTGTCATGGCTCTGTTGGTATTCTTGGTAAGATTGGTACGTGGTGACGGAGAATATTATGATGAAGATGAGGATGATGATTACTCATATGATGCGGATACAGAACCAACCAAAGACTTCACAAAGACGACAATAAGCAACACTCCAGTTGTACCTACTCCACCAACAAGCCCGCCAAACCAGCCGGATGAGGTTGCTGAAGAACCTGAAAGTTCAGCAGAAGAAGACTTGAGTTGGGCCGTTGATTATCGTGTGGAAGATGATGGCACCGAATGGGGACAAACCGATGACGACATCTGGTATTATCGTGAGTCAGGCAGCGATGATTGGGTTGAATGGACTGAATGATACAGGTGATTAACTTGCGAACAAAATTGATTCCACTATTCATTTTGGTCTCTATGATGTTAAGCATGATGCCGCTTACAGATACATCAAATGCATTAGAAGATGAATCAATAGTATTTCACCAAGGTTCATCTGCCGTAAGAGTACAAATCTCTTCCCCAGCGTTTACTATTAGTGCTGATGAAGTGATTACCTTTTCTGCCACTTTGTATGATTCAGTAAATAGTGTAGTGGCTGGAGAAATCATTTGGTCGAGTACAAATGGTACTATTACCGGTGATGGGACTTTTTATCCTTGGAATGCAGGAGTAATCACCATACAAGCTAGACATACAAACCTAACAGATGAATTTAACATCACAGTTACTCCAGGAATTGGGCAATCTTTAGAGATTTCAATTTCCACAGGTCAAGTTTTGCAAAATAATATTCTAACTGCTAATTTAATTGACGCAAGGGGTAACCCAAACCCTACAGACCAAGCAGCATGGAGTATTGATGGTCAATATTTTGGGCAGGGTAATCCAGTATGGATTCCACTCGATATTGGAGTATACCAGCTAACTGCAAGGCTCTATCAGATGGAAGTCACTGCTCCTATTAATGTGGCTTCTGGAGATCCATACCAATTTGTCTTTGATCAAAATATTGTGATACAAAGCAATTCTGTGACCCAACTTGAACCAATGTTAGTTGATGCAAATGGGTTTGCTATGGACATAAATCTTGCTGGCTCTAAGACATGGATAGTAGAAAATGGTACTGTGAATTCGACAGGTGTATATTTTGCAACTCATCCAGGGAGTTGGAATATTACCGTATCTGCGGGACCGGTTTCTGGGTCCGGTATTCTTACAGTAGTTCCGTCTGATGCAACAACTTCTACACTAGCCATTATTCCAAATGAGCCAGTTTACACGGCTGGTGAACAGTATGAATTAGCTGCATATCGCACAGATGTATTTGGCTACTCTGGCTTGATTACTCCACCGTTAGCCAATTTTTCTGTTTCTTCAGGGACGCTTAGTCAAGATTCTGGTAAGGTTTACTGGACGCCGATGTCGATGGGCAGTCAATCAATAACAGTAATTGATTCAGGTATCGAGTCAACTGTTTCGGTTAATGTTGTTCATGGTTTAGCAATCGATACAAGGCTAGTATTTTCACCCAATAATTTAGCAGTCGGTCAACAATCGACTATGATAGTCCAAGCTTATGATTTAGCAGGCAATACTTGGAATGTTAACGGCAGCATTGATGTATTGATTGGCAATGCTTCGACAATTACTAATCATGATACTTATTACACAGTTGTACCTGATTCAGTAGGAGCATTTGCAATAAAAAGCAGTTGGTTTGATGCAATATCTGGTATAGTTTTCGAATCTCAAGATATCAAGCAAGTAGGATTTGGCGATTTGGCGAAAATAGATTTGGAAGGCCAGGGTGCAAAAATTCCCATAGATGAACCGTTTGACCTAAATCCACGCTTCTATGATTCATACAATAACGAACTTACTGGCATATTCGTTAACTGGACTATCGATGGAGAAGACCAAACATTGGCTATGTCGTTACTCGATTACCACTGGATTCCCTCCACCATTGGCAGTCATGAAATTCAAGCAAATGCAGCCGGTATTTTCTCAGTGGTCTCACTAACTGTTACAGCAGGAGATGCTCGGAGAATTGTTACTAATCAAGAGACAGGGTTTGTAGTAAATTCTGGTGAAGAATCGGATTTGTATGTTGAAATAGCCGATTCTAGAGGTAACTTTGCTCCGGCAGAATCGGTGATAATGAATCTTAATTCCTCAATTGGCACTTTAGAGCCCTCGATAGCAGGTAGAGGTTATTGGACATTTACCGGCAAAACTGCTGGCCAGTTCACTCTAACCTTAACCCAGGATGATGCAGTGCACAGCATTGCTTTGACAATAAATCCGGGTCAAGCAGTACAGATATTTGGCGAGGTTGAGATTCGTGATTACCAGCAAGGAGATGTTGCATTACTTGTTGTCTATGGTGTGGATAGTAATGGTAACATAGTTTCTGTCGAGCCTGAAAACACCTCGATAAGTTGTACCTCAGGTCCAGATAAATACATCACTGCGGATACCTGGGAGTTGGAAATAACTAAATCAGGCTTAGACAGATCGTGTAGTATTACTTGGAACGGTCTAGTTACTCAAGCATTCTTCGATGTTGAATCAGTATTACTTGGCGGTGCTATTGGTTCAACGAATACTGCAATGACTATCGCTGCAATTTTACTCGGTCTAATTCTTGTAACGATGGTGGTTTTAGTTCGTAAGGCTAACTATGAAACTGAAGAAAACGACGAATGGTTTGACGACGACGAATATGACGACGA
>DUJK01000087.1 GCA_013329925.1 Candidatus Poseidoniaceae archaeon | reverse complement strand
CATGGGCAAGACTGTTGTTTATGCGGGAGTCAAATTCGAAATTAGAACACCCTGGCCAGACAGACCTGCAGAAGGTTCACTAATGTGCGGAGCAGAACTTAGACCTGTAGCACACAGAAAATATGAACCTGGACCTCCATCACCTCAATCCATAGAATTAGGAAGAGTAGTTGATAGAGGCATTAGGGAATCTGGATGCATTGACATGAACAGCCTGTGCATAATTCCTGGCGAAAAGGTTTGGGGAGTAATGATAGACATTCACGTTTTATCAGACGGCGGTAATATTTTCGATGCATGTGGACTTGCAGCAATAGCAGCGCTTCGAACTGCTGTAGTTCCAGCAGAGAGGTTTGATGTTGGCGAAGATTACACACTTGCAGTTAACGGAACCCCAATTATGGCATCATTTACTAGAGTCGGTGGACGCTATGTTTACGACCCCTGTGAAGAAGAAGAATTGGGCGGAGATGAACGAATTCACATCACAATTGGCGATGAAGGACACCTCCATTCACTACAAAAGGGATTAAGAGGAGTATTCACGCCCGCAGAATTCGCAGAGATATTCAAGGTAGCGCAAACCAAGTGTGCGGAACTAAGAAAAGTCGTAGCAGAAAAGGAGGCGAACTGATTGGCTAAGAGAACCCAAAAAGCAGGAGCAACCGCCAAATTTGGCGCAAGATATGGTGTATCAGTAAGAAGAAACGCAGGCTCTGCTATGGCAAAGAAAAGCAGAAAGTATACTTGTCCAGTTTGCCAATACAAGAAAGTTTCAAGAAAGTCTGTGGGCATTTGGCATTGTAGTAAATGCGACTACACATTTGCTGGCGGTGCTTGGGAACCATTTACTAGAGCATCTGATGCTAACAGTAGAATTCTAAGGAGATCTGTTGAAGGTGCGACCACTGCTGATATGGCATTCATCGCTCAGCAAGCAGCAATAGACTACGAAAGAAGTCTAGTTGAATCCGAAGAAGAATGAGGATATTGGAGGACCTATATGTCCGCCACATGGAAAATAACCCTAGAAGTTGAGTCAACTTCTAGTGAAAACACCTCATCACTTAAAGCAGCAATGATAACTGATTGTGAGATAATTGACAACGGAAGTTCTTTTTCGATTGAAATTATCGAACACAAAGCCAAGGACTTACGGGCTATGTGGAATACAAGAATACGTGGATTAATTGCGGTGGATTCGTTAATGACTGTATTAGATGGATTAGTCAATAGCGAGGATTCATCAACCAGTAACGTTTGAGCCTAAATGGTGAGCACATGAGTGAAATGGAACAGTTCCAAGTAGTGGTCTCAGAAATTCAATCAGTTCGACAACAAATGGCAAGTCTAAATGCACAAATTATGGAGCTAAAAGCTACTTCAGATGCAGTCACTAACCAACCTGCTGAACTTTCTCTGCATCAGCAACTTGGTGGAATCTTAATTGAGGTTGCTGACAGAAAGTCACTAATCGAAGTTCTCAATAAAGATGTCAGTACATTGACTGAACACCTAGAGAGGTTGCAAACCCGTGAAGTGGATTTAGTTAATTCTTATGAAGAACTAAAAAAGGTTCTAGAGGGATCTAATTGAGTCATGAAGATACCGAGCTAACCAGGCAACTGGCCGAGCTAGATGACTGGATAACTGAGGCGTGTAAACGTGGAGCTGTGCCTGTTTTGACTGGCATGAATGGTGACATGGACACAGTAGGTTCTGCAATAGCATTGGCAGCATCAAACCCCAACATGATGGCTTGTGGACTTCATCTTGGTAGAGTTTCGAAAAAGGTTTGCCAAGAACTATCAGCACCGTTTCGTAAACTATCCAATGGATTGACTGATTTACCAAAAAACCTGGGCGGAATCATAATTGTGGATGCTGCAGCACCAAATCAAGTTGGTATTGATTTGCCTGATGATATTCCAAAATGCGTATTAGATCATCACAGTACAGATGACTGGAATTTATCTAAGACTGATTTATCAGTAAAATTACCTGTTTCAGCCACTACTGAAATTATTGCACTATATTTGGCAAAGCATTCCTCAGATAGCCTTACAGAACCGGTTAGAAAACTATTATTGGCCGGACTAATTACCGATAGTGGTAGATTCAAACACTCCAGTAAGGAATCATTTAACACAGCTGCTTTAATTCTAAATGGTTCGGATATAGACTATGCAAAATTTGTCGAGTGGTTAGAAACTTCAAAGATTAATTCCAGTGAGCGCGGTAGTTTGCTTAGAGGTATGCAAAGAGCAAATTCTACTAATTCAGGCGACTGGAGCATTATTCACTCATATTGTGGGACCTTAGAAGGAAGACTTGCAACCCTCTTACTGGGTTTAGGCCCAGACATCAGTTTAGTTAGCAGGAACAAGGATGGTGAGACAAGACTTACCGCTAGAGCTTCAAAACATGCTACTTCTGAGGGCTTAAGTTTAGGAAAAATTATGCAATCAATTGCCAAGCAATTAGGTGGAGAAGGTGGTGGCCACGATGGTGCCGCTGGCTGGACAGGGGCTACAGATAGAATAACTGCTGAAAGTTCCTTCATTGCCCATATTGCTAAATTAAAGAGGAATGGTGAATAGTAGTGACAAAAATTGACGTACCTAACACACCGGGTAAATTTATTTCTAGATGGCGAGAACAGGGTCCTGTTGAGATTTCAATTTTAGAAGAATGGAAAAATGAAATGGAATTAACATCATGGTTGATGATTGCTGAAGCGGCATTATTCTTAGATGCTGCAGAGTTATTTGAGATAGTAAATGAACAATTAACTCCAGCAGAACAAGCTACAATTGGCCTAGTAAGAAGAAGAATGCTTGGTGATAGTATGCTTGAACAAGCAATTAATGATGCAATTGCTGTTGCCAAAGACCCTGAAACTAGAGATTTGAAATTAGAAGGAAGACTTCGGATGGAAAGAGGATTAACACGATTTGAAAATGGCGATATTGAAGGTGCTAAAGATGACCTAGAATGGGCTGAGTTGCGATTAAAATCTGTTGCTAAAGCAAGTAGAGACCATGATTTATCATTGCTAAATAAAGCCGCATTGCTATTGTCAACTGGTGCACCATTGATGGCATTGCACGTTTATGCTGAAATATCAAGAAATGGTGATCATGCTCAGGAAACCATCGCTATATCTAGACTAGGTGCCTCAAGAATAAGAGCGTCTCTTGGACATATGTTTGATGCTGCTAGACATGCATGGAATGCACACGGCCATGCAATTAGAGCATTCCAAACAAATATGGCAATTGAAGCAGGCACATTATTTATCGAACTTTCATTAGATTGTATTGATGATTCTGCTGAACGTTTCATGTCACAGGTTGATAATGCCAAACCGAGAACTGTTGACGAGGACCAGCCAACACTTGCTGTGCACCCAGAAGATATCGGTGGAGTGTTTGATTGGTGTCATAACAATTTGCCAAGCTCAAACTCTGGAGAGCATCGACCCGATTTACGAGCAATGGTAAGTATTGCTAAGAATATAGGAAAATTGGACCGGTTTTCCGAACTATTCGACGAACCTGATGCAGTGGAAGACGCCACCTTAGCGGCAATGATTCAAGTTTGTGATGACGACCCTAAACACACTAAAATTTGGGGTGAACGGTTGTCCGTCTTAACTCTCATTGACTAGTGTACCAATTATCCAAATCGATGAATTCCTGTTTTGTCCAGGTAATTACTGGAGGAACAGAGTCCCACCACCTTATTTCATCAACTTTTGAATCAGTTACTTGCCAAGATTCTTCATGGGGCTTTTCTGTAGTTACCACACTTGCTACCCAGCCTTTTGGATAATATTCTTTATTCCATTCTATGATTGCAACATTAAGCCCTGTTTCTTCTAAAACCTCTCGAAGAAGGGCTTGCTCGGGAGATTCTCCAGGCTCTAAGTGACCTCCCGGTATTTCCCAGCCCCTAGTTGGGTGCTTGACAAAAACTACGTGACCTCCATTTGTTAAAGATGGATTATTTTCTGACGAAGAAGTAATCCAGGCTAAGACAAATTCTGGAAGCATACTAATCCAAACCTTGCTTGGCTAGATCCAAGTACTCTAAAGCCCATTCCTCACCTGATGCAACTAACCGCCTAGCCACAAAAAATGCCTCGGAAAAATTACTTTGGGCAATTAATTTGACTAATTTTTGTTCATCTTTGTTTACAACCTCTACAGAAATCTCATCCTCTACATGAGATAAATCAGGTTCAGAAACTCTACTGGATAAGATGACCATTTGGTCTAAAAATTCTTGACGCTTAGATACAGGCGGTTTGGTCCATCGTTGCTTATCGCTACCATCCATACGTGAGTGTAAGCGGTGCATGAAGTCATCGCGCGGTGTTTGGTGCGATCGTAAATTTTGGACATGATCATAACAAATCCAAGCCTCCTCTGCCTCATTTCTTCGCTCATAAATCCTACCAAGTTCCATCCAAAGTTCGTGATTTTGTGGCCTATGAGCCAATAAATTTCTCGCTAAAACAATGAATAAATCAATTTGACCTGAATCTCGTATTCTTTCAATTCGACGTCCAAATATGATATTGGCTCGCTGATCTCTGAAATCTAACCGTCCACACCTTTCAACAAATGATTGAAGGCTATCGGATTCCATCTGTTGTGAATTAATCATATCCCACCAGACATCTGGATTAAGAGGATCTCTGGTAAAGGCGGCCTCCAATAACTCAAGACCCAATTTTAAGAAATCTATTCCAGTTAATTGATCAACCTGTTCAGGATCTCTGCCTAAAATTGAAAAAACATCTTCTAAAACTGAGCTAAGCCCTTCAGCATCTCCAAGAATTACTTTGATTTCGGCTAAGCAACGCCAATTTTCTTCTTCAGTAAAGTCATACAAAATAGCCTGACGTGCACTTTGTTCAGCCCAAGATATATTATCGGTAAACCTTGTATCATCTGTTGAGGCTAGTTTGATAAATTTTCTAGCCTGTGACCGATATCGATTGCCTAGGTTACGCCTTGGATGTTGCAACAGATTTCTACTGTCACCTGCCAATTAAACACCTCATTGAACAGACATAAAACCAGATTTATCGGCATCAAAAGCAATTGTTGCATCAAATCCAACTTTCGAAGTAGTACCGTCTGAATATCGTGATGGATCAAGGGAACTACCCTTTTGATTAGACAAGATTACTGTATCCCTATCAGGCTGCCATCTAGTCACCATTGCCCATTCAACTCGAACCGGATCAGCGATGTCGATATCTTCATCAACAACGGTTACCATCTTCATACTACGATGTCCGGCTAAGGCCGCTTGGATTGCTTTTATGCCATCATCTGGGTTATTTTTACGGATTTTTACTACGGCAGCAAGCCATCCGCAGCCACCTTCAGTCATGTGGACATCTAGGCACTCACAAACTTTTGATACTGCATCTTTGATAGTTGGAGATCTTGGGAGACCCATCAAAGTTTTGTGTTCTGCCTCGCCTGGTATAAGAGCGTGGAAAATAGGATCATCTCGGTGAACAAGGCCTTCAAATTCAATCACTGGTTCTTGTCTAACATCATCTAGGGTTCCAGTTATGTCTACATAAGGACCTTCATCGTCATTTTCAAGGGTGATATTACCCCAAAACACATATTCTGCGTCGGCGGGAACTACCACACCATTAGGCATTGTCGTAAGTTTGAATGGTTTGTTGTATAATTTTTCATGTAATGCAGCTGCAATTGTCAACTCATCGATATTTTCGTCAAATGACATCGCTGCTGCAAGTAAGACTACTGGATCTGGGGCATTAACCACCGCTATGTTAACAGTTTCACCATTTTCTCTGGCTGTTGTCATCATGGTCCTTAGATGTCTAGGGACCAATCGAACAACTGTGTGATTCTCATCGCGGAGGAATTGACGATGAAAGGACATATTCCTAATTCCGCCATATTCGGCAATTATTACGCTAGCAGATGAATAGCGACCACGATCTTGTGGCCAATGGTGGGGAATTGGTATTTCCAATAGATTTACTTGGCTTTGTTGATTTTCGAAACATTCAGACTGTGACGGCTCTATCAAAACAGGTGTGGCAGGATTCTCCATCGCCCAAGCCAATGTATCAATATATTCTTCTGGCGTAATGCCAATTGCCGCACATAATCTCTCACGGGTCAGCAAATTAACCGCTGCTCTGTGGCCGGGTGTTTCAGAAATATTTTCGAATAATAACATAGGGTTATTTCGGCTTCTAGAATACTCCCACATACCGTGAATTAGGCTGATTGGTTGTGAAATTTTTTCTGCCGCAGCAAGATGGTCTCTGAAGGCCATATTATACCCAAATGAACCAATGGCTTAACCTTTCATACTGAATGTCGTAAAACCATGGGAAATAACGCTTGATTTATGATAATCAGTCCATCGAAAAATTACTTCTCAAGGGTCGTTGTTAAATAGGGGCTTCAAGTCGGCGAATTGCTTCAATGAGGTGATTATGATGGGTAGAGGATTATTCGCCGGTGCAAAGATGGCAAAAGACCGACAAAAATTCCGTTGGTCAGACCGTAGATACAAGAAGCGTATGCTCAAGTCTAGAGCCAAACATGACCCGCTTGCAGGTTCCACTCAAGCCAAGGGTATCGTAATTGAAAAAGTTGGTATTGAAGCCAAACAACCTAACTCGGGAATTAGAAAAGCAGTTAAAATTTCACTAATTAAAAACGGTAACAAACTAACCGCATTTGCTCCAGGTGATGGTGCAATTAACTTCATTGATGAACACGATGAAGTGATGGTCGAAGGTAT
>DUJK01000187.1 GCA_013329925.1 Candidatus Poseidoniaceae archaeon | reverse complement strand
TCGCTTACCACCATTGGATAAGTCACCACGGACTACCTTCACGGTATCGCCAACTCTAACAGTAACAGTTCTAACACCGTCGAACCTAGAATCGGGTTTCTCAAGTTGCAATCTAGCTGAAAGCCTCTTACGCTTTTCGTGCATTGCTGCATTAAAATGGGCTTTTCTTTGTTTTCCTGGTTTCATACTCTTTACCATACTATCACCTCAAACGATTTGTTTTGCATTCGCTGCAATACGTGGCCAGCGTTCTGCTGCCTCTCTAGAAACTGGGCCTTTGATATCCGAACCTTGTACATCGCCTTTTTCATTGGTAATGACACAAGCATTGTCTTCGAATTGAACCCATGTACCGTCAACCCTGCGGAACGGACGTCTCTGACGGATAATAACCGCATTGAACATTTGTCTGCGAGTGTCTGGTGTTCCTTTCTTGACTGATACCTTAGCAAGGTCGCCTACGCCACCTGCAGGATATCTCCTCATGGTACCACCAAGTTTCAAAATATTGACAATTTGAACTATTTTAGCACCCGTATTGTCGGCAACATGTAGCCTTGCTGCGGTTGGTAGACCTCTGGTCTGCCTTCCTGCGATTCCACGCATCAAGCCTCACCTCCGTTTAGTTCAACGACGCAAAATGAGACTGTCTTTGAAAGTGGTCTGCATTCCATTACTTTGACTGAATCGCCGATGCTAACATCACCGATGCAAGATGGTAAATGGGCTGATACTACACTAGTGCGCTTTTCGAATCGCTCATATTTTTGCATGTATCTTACATTATTTCTCTCCAAAGTAATCGTTTTCTGCATGCCTATTTTGGAAACTGTACCTTCGAGAACTTGTCCTCTAAGGCGTAGGCTTCCATAAAATGGGCAGTTTTGGTCTCCGTCCCACTCACCTGTGGGTGGTCTTACATCTATTCCTATATCTCGCATGGTATCAAGCCATCCTATATTTTCGGTGGACTCTATTTTCAGGGCGTTGTCCAACCATTTTCCCATCTATTACAAGATCGCTGTCTGTAATCGTGAATTTGATACTCGCTTTACCGAGTTTTACTATCTTTTCATCTTCTTTTATAGTGATAGTTTTTTGTGACTCATCAATAACCATACCTTGTCTTCCAACAAGTGTCTTATCTCGTGAAGAAATTACGTTAAGAGTCTTGCCTAACCAGTTATTGTTGTATACATTCATCTTATCTCACCTCCACATTAAATCCGTTATTTTTGAGTACTATTGCTGCTTTTTTCTTGTGATCTCCTTGTAATTCGATTGTTCGTCCTTTTACCGTTCCACCTGCAGCGCATTTATTTTTGAGTAGTTTAGCTAATTGATTGATATCTATCGCTGAATCCTCCAAACCCTCTACTTTAGTTACTATTTTTCCGTATCTTCTTCTATCTGTTGACAAAATCGCACATTGTTGTTCCTTTGCAATCTCTTGACATACACACAATTCATCTGGTAATCCACAACCCTTACAGATTCCGCTCATTTGTATTCAATCTCCTTTTTGCTTGTTATTCAGTTATTATTCATGTGCGTCTTTAATCGAGCAATGCTTCTTCTGGTTGCTTTGTAAGCACCGATACTTGCAGGAGTACCACCTAGGGATTTTTCTGCACGTAGTTGGAGAAGTTCTTCTTGAAGTTCAAGCAGACGGGCATCTCTTGCTTCTGCGCTCATGGCTGCAATCTCTCTGTTAGATACGTAGCTCATTCGCTAGCCTCCTCGACAACTTCTACTTCTGCGGTTTCAGAATCAGCTCTTATGCGAAGTTCTTCCTCAGAAAAGACACTTATTTCGTGTGGTAGCTTAATTCCTTTGCGCATGATTTGTACTGTGACACCAATTGTTCCTAGTTTCTTTACTGCTACTCCATAACCTCTGTCCATGAATTGTAATGCTGTTTCACCGCAATACTTTACGTGACCTAGGATAAATTTCTGAGTTCGATTTCTAGCACCAGTTAATTTACCAGCAACGGTAACTATTACTCCTCTTGCTCCGGCTTCCATAATATTGACTGCAGCTGATGCTCCGGCCCTTCGATAATACCATCCACGCTCTAGAGCTGAGGCAATTTTCTGCGCCATTACTTGAGCATTTAGAGTAGGATCTTCTACTTCTTCAACGGAAAGTCTTGGATTAAACAATTCAAATTCGTCGTTTAATCTCTTTTGTAGATCGTTGATAATTTTTCCACGCTTACCAATTACTCTTCCAGGCTTTTCTGCTCTAATTTCAACGCTAGTTCCATTTGGAGTTCTGTTGATAGTTAATCCACCAAATCCTGCTGATTTGGTATTTTCCATCAAGAATTCCTTGACCAGTTGCCTTTCGACATTTCTGTTGACGATTGTTCTAAGTACGCTTTGTTTTCCACTCATGATATTCACCTCAGAATTCATCCTCCAGTTCATCTTCAACTGTGTTGAAGTCTTCTAGGAATATTTCTAAATTGACTTGATAATGGTTAGATGGTGTTGCACGTCCTCTAGCACGAGGAATCCATCCTCTGCGGATTTGGCCTCTGTGTGCAGCGATGTGGGTAATTTCCATCTCTTCAGCATCGATGTCTTCGTACTGATGTCGAGCATTATCCATAGCACTTTGAATCAATTTGATTATTGCTTTGGATGCTTTTACTGGATACCTACCTGGTCCAACGCCACCTTTTCGATGACCGACCATTGAAGGTCCGCTTCGCTTGCGCTTCTTATTTCCACTACCTAATCTGAAAGGTACTGCAACTGCTTTTCTTCTAATGTCTGCCCTGTTTGAGTCAATCCTCAAAACTTCATTCAAGTAATCAATTGCGCTTCCAGCAGTCATGTTCTTAACCGCTCTGCATACTTCAAAACAGTGTTTTACGTGCATGTCAACATTTACGGCTCTTGCTGAAGCAATTCTACTTCCTTGCAATAATTGAGTGAAACCTTTCTGAGGAAGTTGTCTCCTCTTAGTTCTGCGATCCATTTGTCTTTGCTTTGCCATATATCTCGCCTCACTTCAATGCTACGTGCTTTGATGAACGGGTAGCACCTACACCTGGACCGCTGTGGGCCACATTCTTTCTGCTTAGAGCGAATTCACCAAGATAATGTCCAATCATTTCTGGCTTGACATCAAGTTCAACGAAATTCTGCCCATTGTGAATTGCGATTCTTCGACCAACAAATTCTGGTAGAATTGGCATATCTCTTCTGTGAGTTCGTACAGTCTTTGAGCTGTTTCTTCTTACTCTATCAAGGAAATGTTCATTTTCTACAGACATACCACGGCCTATGGATCTTCGAGCTCTTGAAGGCAACAATTCAATAATCGAATTTTCGGAACCTTCAGTTGGCCAAAGTTCCATTTGTGATAATTCTTCCATGGTATATCCACGGTAGGTAAATTCTTTCTTGACACGGCCAGTTGTTGTAGACAAGCGCTTTCTTGCTTTTCTTCGACTGGCCTTTGGGGTCATAAAGGACTTCTTCTTCTTTCGTGCCATACATAATCACCTCAAACTTTCTTTCCACGGCCTCTACCGGTTCTTCTTGGCGCAATAATACCAACTTTAGCACCAGGTGGAGTTCCACGGGCAACTGAATTCGGCCCGTGTACAGCCTGATGGTTTCCTCCACCGTGAGGGTGGTCGACTGGATTCATTGCAACACCGCTAACATGCGGGTATAATTTTCCTCTTGCCTTTGCCTTGTAATATGCAGCACCAGCAGTTCTTAGAGGCATTTCATCTCTTCCATGTCCAGCAAGTACACCAATAGTTGCACGGCAGTTAGCTGGCAATTCTTTGAGTGCGCCTGACGGCATTCTGATACGAACTTTCTCGCCGATCTTGGCTTCAACATAACATGAGTTTCCTGCTGAACGAGCGACTTTACCACCATCACCAGGTCTAAGTTCAAGATTGTTGATTGCTGTACCTTCAGGTATGTTACCGATACTGGTAATGTTACCGGGCCTTAGTGAAACATTATTTCCTACGGCCACATTGCTTCCTACAGACAGTCCTTCTGTTGCAACCACTAATGTGGTATCTCCATCAGGCAATTTGAGTCTTGCAAGTGGAGCAGAATGCACTGGACTGTGAATTAGTTCAGTTACTTCTCCGACAATATCGTTTTCACGAGGCATTCTATTTGATCCAGGGAATCTATGGCTTCTTACACGGTACCTTGGTGAGGAACCTTTTCTTTGTGCACGTATTCTCTTACCCATTATATCACCTCAGAATGCTCCCAAGCGCATTGCTGCGTCTTCTGCGTCATAGCCTTCTGCCAGTTTTACCGAAGCATGTTTTCCATGCTTGCTGTTTCTAACATTGACTTTCTCGACTTCAACATCAAAGATTGTCTCTACTGCTTTAGCAATATCATTCTTTGATGCACTTCTTCTTACAATGAACTCAAGCCTTTGTTGAGTTGATCTAGCTTCCATGGATTTTTCAGTAAGCCACGGTTGTATGATTATATCGTATGCATTCATAGTAAACACCTCAGTTGAGTTCCTCCACAGCGGATTTAGTAAACACTGTCAAACGACCAAGAGCACCGCCAGGTGCCAAGTCTTCAGCGTTTAGATCCTTGGCAGCGACAACATCTACACCTGGTAGATTTCTTGCTGCTTGAGCTAATCCTGATTTTTCTTTTACCACAAGTAGTATTGATTTAGGAGTCTTGTGAACTCTTCCTCTCATAGTAGCTTTTCCTGCACGGATTTTTCTACCATCTCTTGCTCTTTGCAAATCATCACCTAGACCAAGTCCGTTGAAGATTGCTAGAACCTTACGAGTTGCAGAGCCATGGTTGAAAGATTCGAAATCAAACTCTGCTTTCTTACCATCTCGAATTTCTACATAATTACCCAGTATAATAGGTAGTGCAGATACTTCTTCTGAAATTTGATGGCCACGAGAACTTACCATTTCCATGTCAGTGGTTGCACTAAGTGCTGTATCTCTTGCTAGTCTTCGCTCTTTTTGGTTTAACTTACGGGCCCAAATCTTCTCGACTTTAGGACCGTGGGCTCTTCGACCACCAAGTGTGTGAGGGTTTTGAGCTGCTCTCTTTTGACCAGTTCGCCTCATAATTCTTGAGACACCTCTCCCCTTACCCCACCATTCGACGGAGTGCTTCATACCAGACATTGGCTTTCTTTTTCCAACATGTGGTCTTGAACCGTATGGTTGTCTGCGATTTGCTCGGCTAGATGCTACCGCTAATTTGACTAAATCTTCACGGAGAGGAGTAGCAAATGAATCTGGTAATGCAATCTTTGAACCGTCAGATACTGAAATATCAAAAGTATCTTGCAGTCTTCCAGCATCTAATTCATCAGCGCTGATTGTGTTGGTAATATCTTTTACTGCAACTTTCATCTTCAGGCCCCCTGCTTAGATGCTGTACTGACGTACGTAATTTCGTAATCGTGAAGAGTTCTGTCACTGCCTCTGGTAGCGTCTCTAAATCTAATCAAACGCTTTGAAGGACCAGGGACACTACCCTTTACTAGGATGTAATCAGAATTTACTTCTCCATAATGCAAAAATCCGCCTGATGGAGTAATTGCATGTTCTTCTGGGTTAGCAACTCTCATGATTCTCTTGTTGTATTCGGTTCTTTGATGGTATCCAGTTTGGCCACCTTGTCGGATTGTCTTTCTTACATATCCAGTACCGAAGTCACCCATGTTTCCATGTTGTCGGCGTTTCTTAGAATTTTTGTGAGATTGAAGTTTACCGCCAAATCGCTTGATTACCCCTTGCCATCCGTATCCTTTGGTAACGGCTACAATATCGGTAAGGATTCCTTCTTGGAAACAATCAGCGAATGAAAATTCTTCACCAAACTTTTCCTTGGCAAAGTTTAGTTGCTCGCCGGCGTTTCCACCATCTAGACCAACTTCCATTACATCTGGAACCTTTGTTGGTATTCCTGATATTTGACTTGGTTGAGTTGCTACAATCAATCTGACTTCGCATAAATCTGCGCTTTCTAGATTCTCAAAATGTTTGTCTGCATCATGCTCTTTGCGTTGAGGCAATTTTTTGAATAGATCGCTAAATGCATCAGCAATCATTCCAGCATCAGCCCATGCCTCACCAACAGCTTGCTTGCCATAGGGGGTCATCTGATATCCACGAACGCCTAAGATTCGCATCTTTGGACATTCTACTACAGTTACTGGAATCCTTGATTCCTGTCCTGCAGCTGGGCTTCTTGGGTTTAAATCACGAGCCAAAATGTGAGTCATGCCGGCTTTCCATCCAGCAAATCCTTGTATTCTAACTTCGCTCGCTTCGGTTTTTGGCCACGACTTTACGTGTCCGAAAGGACGCTTGGCACGCTTACGCGGACTGAACGCCATCGAACCTCTTCGTGGGTGACTTCTTTTCGCCATTGGGATTCCTCCATTATTTTTTACAGCGCAGGGGCCCCACCGAGAGGGCGTACGAGGGCTCTCCAGATAGGAGTGGCCGTGACACTGCGCCTCATTCCAACGAATGCGGAACAAGACTATCGGGGTCCTCTTGGGATGGCCCGTTGTGTCTGGCTACTCACCTTTGAGCATCCATCCGACTTACCAATCATATATGAGTGGTTCGGTCAGTATTGCTTTTCTGTCAATCGATTATATGACAGGAGAATGATAGTTTTTTACTGGTTGATGTCAGGTTATTCTAATCATCATGCTTTTGAACCCTCGACCAAAAGAGGCATTGATGCCTACTATGACACACCCACTTTTACAAGATGGTGTAGAAGCAAGGGGGTATCAAATTAGGGCACTAAAAAATGCATTGACATCTTCGTGTTTAATGGTAATGCCAACTGGGTTTGGTAAAACTGCAGTTCAGTGGATGCTTATGGCAGAGACCCTTCGTTTGAGTGATAAAAAAATAATTCTAATTGCTCCTACCACAGGATTGGTTGAACAACAGCAACGAATGGCTCGAGAAATGATTAACATAGATCCTGAGACAATCGTCAGATATACTGGTGAAACGCCCCCAAATAAAAGGCGTTTATTATGGGAAAAAGGTAAAATTTTGATGGCTACCTCTCAAGTGATTAGAAATGATGCTATCAATGGAGTCATTACCCTTGAGGATGTAGCATTGTTAATTTTTGATGAGGCTCACCATGCGACAGGAAATCACCCCTATGCTCAAGTTGGAGATTTATTCCTAACTGCTAATCCTGAAGGCTACACTTTGGGCGCCACGGCCAGCCCTGGTACTACAAAAGCATCGATACTAGAGGTTGCCAAACGTCTAGGTATCGACAGACTCGATATTTCAAAAAGAGATGAGGCAATGCTAAAACCATATGCTGTAGAGTTGCACAATGACATAGTCCCAGTCGAACTACCAGAGACATTAAACACACTCATTTACCCACTTCAAGAATATCAAGCAACAGAGGTTGAAACATTACAGAGAATGGGCTTTATGGCTCCCGTAAAAAATCTAACTTCAAAGATAATAACCGATGCACAGCAATCTGTTAGCAGGGCAATTAGCCGTAGAGATGCTAGAGGTTACAATGCAGCACGCAAAGTATCAGATGTTCGTAGAATGCACATGTTACTAGACTTACTCAAGACTCAAGGAGTAATACCAGCAACATTGTTCCTTGACAAAGCCGAAGACGAGGGTAGGACCGGTGATAGAGGAACAAATAGATTCATTGCTAAACCTGTAATTCATAATTTCAGAAAGGCCGCTGAAACAATTGGAGAGATACATCCAAAGGTTACCCAAGTAATCGATATGATTGCCAGTAGGTTGAAACAAAATCCTAATTCACGCATCCTTATCTTCACTGAATACAGATATACAGTACAAAATCTCAATCTGATTCTCGAAAGTATTGATGGAGTTAAAGTGGCACCATTCATCGGTCAAGCTACTAGTGGAAAGCAAAAAGGTATGACACAGAAGGAGCAATTAGCAAGACTAGATGAATTTCGTTCTGGAGAAGTTAATGTATTGGTTGCGACATCTGTTGGCGAAGAAGGATTAGATGTCCCGTCCGCAGACCTTGTCCTGATGTATGAACCGGTTCCTAGCGCAATAAGGGCAATACAAAGGCGTGGACGTACTGCTAGACAAAGTTCAGGCACGGTAAAGACATTGATTGCACGCAATACAAGGGATGAATTTGTTAATATTGCCGCTAAGGCAAGAGAGCGTCGAATGTACAAGAATCTTGAAGAAATACAGCGCATGGGACGAATCCCCCTACGCCAGCCAGCTTCTGGAGATGTTTTATCCAGTTTTGCTGTCAAGTTGGATAAAAATGAGATACCTGCTGATAAATTCCTAACAATCGAACAAGAGCGACTCAATCTTGAATTT
>DUJK01000071.1 GCA_013329925.1 Candidatus Poseidoniaceae archaeon | reverse complement strand
CAGTCATTTGATTCTTAGTTAAAGTACCTGTTTTATCGGAACAAATTACTGTTGTTGAACCAAGTGTTTCTACTGCCTTCATTCTTCGAATTATGGCCTTATGTTGAGCCATATTCCTCATTCCAAGAGCCAGTGTTATTACCAGAATTATCGGTAAACCCTCAGGTACAATTGCCACAAATATAGCAATAGCGATTATGAACTGGTCTACTGCTGCTTCCCAAATATCCACGTCAACATCGCCATAGGCAATTATCATTTCAATGGAAACCAGTAGAAATGCAACAATTAGTGCTATAAAACCCAAAAATTTCCCAAGAGATTCTAATTTTAATTCTAGTGGGGTTTTTGGAGTATCTGAACCTGCAATATCACTTGCAATCTTACCTAGTTGGGTATTCATTCCTGTTGTAACTACAACTCCAATGGCCCTGCCAGAAGCAACACATGTACCCATAAATGCCATATTTTTTCTATCTGCTAACAGGGTACTGGGTTCTAATTGCTCTGGATTTTTTAGAACGGTTATTGATTCACCTGTTAGTGCTGATTCATCAACTTTACATTGATAAGAGTCTAAAATTCGTATATCTGCTGGTACATTCAAACCTTCGTATAAGTTTACTATGTCACCAGGGACCAAATCTAAGGTGGGAATTTCAATGTCAGTCTCATCCCTCACAACCACACATTGAGAAACTGACATTTTTTTCAATGATTCCATAGCTTGTTCTGCTTGACCTTCCTGCCAGTACCCAAAATATGCGTTTGCGGTCAAAACCATGAAGATAAAAATAGCATCTCCTGGTTCATCTGGATGTATCAGTAAAGCCACTATAGCAGCGCCAATGAGTAAATAATTTAGAGGATCATTATATTGTGATAAAAATCTCTTCCAACCAGGAACTCTGTCAGGTTCTGATAATTTGTTTTCACCATGGAGATCTCTTCTTTTGATAACTTCTGATTGACTCAAACCTGAACGATTGACTTCCAACTTTTTCATTACCTCATCTGTCGACATAGAATGATGATTTTCGTCCAAAAAAAGCCCTTCCTTTAACAAACGACGATTAATTCGTTTATCATTATGATGGTGGTTATCCCATTAATTTGAGCGATGTTTTGAACAATCAGAAATATTTAGCCCAGCCATGTCGGTGCACGGTGAGCCATACATCCCAGCATCAGAGTCACCACTAGAATTAACTGTTAGAGTTGTAGTAGTCGGGATTCTTCTTGGAATATTAATGACAGCAGCCAATGCCTATCTAGGGCTTTATGCGGGAATGACTGTATCTGCAAGTATTCCCGCTGCTGTGATGTCAATGATTATTCTTCGCTCACTATTCAAGGAAGTAACTATTCTAGAAAATAATGCAGTGCAAACAATGGCCAGTGCTGGTGAATCACTGGCTGCTGGAGTAATATTTACCGTACCTGCTTTGTTAGTAATTCCAAATCTTTGGGATGAAATTCAATTATTGGAAACTACAATCATAGCCTTGCTTGGTGGATTAATGGGTACAATGTTTACTATCGCGCTAAGAAGATTATTTATTGTAGAGGAAGCACTACCATATCCTGAAGGTGTTGCTTGCCGTGAAGTGTTGGTAGCTGGAGAAGAAGGTGGAGAAGGTTCTCAAGCGATCTTATATGCCTTGGGCATTGGCGCAATATATGGTTTGGTAGTGAAGGGTTTCGAAGCCACTCACCACAAGGTAGACGGAGTTGTTGATTTTATCGGCACAAAACTCTACGCTGGTATGGACTTATCTGTTGCTCTGTTATCAGTAGGATACATTGTTGGTATACGAATTGCTTCATTCATATTCTTAGGAGGAGTTCTTGGTTTTGGAATTTTGACACCTCTATACGGACTAATCAATGGTTGGGGACCAGAATCTTCATCATTAGACCAATTCGAAACTCTTTGGGCAACTCAAATTCGTTATGCAGGGGTTGGTGCAATGGTTATTGGAGGACTTTACACGCTGTGGTCAATGCGTAAGAGTATCATCAATGGAATTTCAAAAGCCATAAAACCCTCAACAAATAGTGATGAAGAGTTGTTACGAACCGAAATCGACCTTCCAATGAATTTTGTATTGTCATTTTGTGGTGTTATCGTTATTGTGACTATGTTATTTTATTGGTGGAAAACTGAATCGTTGGTGTTGGCCATCGCTGGTGCCGCATTTCTTGCAGTTGCCGCATTCTTCTTCGCTGCAGTAGCAGGTTACATCGCAGGTGTTGTTGGTTCTTCAAACTCTCCTGTATCAGGAATGACAATTGCCACACTATTATTCACAGTAGCGCTAGTATGGATTATCGGTGACCTCATGCTTGGCCTTTCTACTCCAACACTAATGTTAGCAACCATGCTAATTGCGTCTATTGTTGCTTCTTCTGCAGCGATTGCTGGAGATGTGATGCAAGATTTGAAAACTGGTCACATGGTTGGCGCAACGCCAAAAGTTCAACAAACTGCAGAGATAATTGGAGTTATAACTGGGGCTCTAGTAATTGGTCCAACTTTGAAGTTATTACACGATGCATTTGGAATTACTAAAACAGCTTGTCTAAGAGAGGCTGCAGCGACCGGCAGAAGTTGTGAAAATGCGCTTATAGCACCTCAAGCAGAATTAATCGGAGATATTGTAAGAGGTGCATTTGTTGGAGATATGAATGTTCAAATGATTCTTCTTGGTGTTGTAATAGCTTGTGTATTGATATGGCTTAAAATGCCAGTAATGAGCGTGGCAATTGGTATATACCTCCCGCTAAGCCTATCTGTGCCAATTATGCTTGGTGGAATTTTATCGTACTTCGCATTTAGAAGTGCGCACTTAAGAATTGATGGAGAACTACGTGATAAACCATCTAAAGAAGCCATTAGCGCTGCCAAAGATGTGGAAAATAGAGGTGTGTTAATTGGTGCAGGATTTATTGCTGGTGAATCGATACTTGGAGTACTTGTAGCACTTCTGATTGTACTAAAAATTGATCTTGCTGGTATATTCAGTACCGGCACCTTGAATAATTCTCTATCACTGATTTTCTTTGGTTGGTTTACTCTGGTATTTTTATGGCTAGCAACACGTTCATTACCCAACAATGGTAACCTGTTAAAAGAGTTTTATACTGTACTGAAGGATGTATTGAATAAGGTTGTTAGCATGATGAAAACTGGAAAATAACCGAAATAATCCAAACACAACCATCAAAGGATGTCTTGATTGACCAATAATTGGTCGTACTATGTCAATGTCGTCAACAGAACTCCAAGAACTCGCTAGAAAATGTCGTGTAGAGATTGTAAAAATGGTATACAGGGCTCAAGCAGGTCACCCTGGGGGTTCACTCTCAGAAATTGATTTAATTGCGGCACTGTATGCAAATTATTTGAGAGTTAAACCCGGTTCGCCAGATTGGGAAGATAGAGATCGGTTTATTCTATCAAAAGGTCATGCATCACCCGGGATGTACGCAATCTTAGCCGAGATGGGATTTATCTCCAAGCAGGACCTCGAATCATATCGTGTACTTGGCGGCGTTTGTCAAGGCCACGTTGACATGAAGTGGTGCCCAGGCGTCGACTTTTCCGCAGGCTCGCTAGGCATGGGCCTATCTTTTGGGATGGGTTGTGCAATTTCTGGTAGACTGAAGGGCAGCGAAAGACAAATTTTCGTTATGCTAGGAGATGGAGAAATTCAAGAAGGTAGTGTCTGGGAAGCCGCAATGGCAGCCAAACATCATGAATTGGGTAATTTGAAGGTGATATTAGATCGAAATAGAATCCAAAATGATGACTTCTGCGAAACTCAAATGAGAATGTTTGATATTCCAGCAAAATGGAAAGCATTTGGTTGGTCAGTGAAAGAAATCAATGGCCATGATATGGATGAGATTGTTGAAGGTTTGGATTTCTTAAAAAATACCAATGATAATCCCGCAATTCTAATTGCTCATACTGTTAAAGGTAAGGGTGTATCATACATGGAAGACAACCCATCATTCCACGGTGCCGCACCTAATGATGAACAATTTGCTGTTGCTATGGCTGAACTAGGCGAGGTGGTAAATTGAGTAGAATGGCGGCAACTAGAGATGGTTATGGTCAGGCGTTACTTGACTTGGCAGTAAATGAGAAGGTAGTGGTGTTAGAAGCAGATTTAGGTAAATCAACTAAATCACTTCACTTTAGGAAGCAATTTCCAGAGAGAACAATTTCTTGTGGAATTGGTGAACAAAATATGCTCTTGACTGCGGCTGGTTTAGCGTCATCTGGTTTCATACCATTTGCTAGCACATTTGCGATATTCACCGAACGGGCATTTGAACAAATGAGAAACGGAGTTGCCAGACCAAACCTAGCAGTGCATTTGTGTGGCAGCCATGGCGGGACCCACACTGGAACCGACGGTTCATCCGCTCAATCTATTGAGGATTTAGCTATTTTTAGAACTCTACCCAATGTGGTAGTATTACATCCTTGTGATGATGTTAGCACTCGATTATTAACAATACAATTGGCTGATTTGTCCCAACCATCATACACTAGAACTGCAAGAAATAAAACTCCAGTTATGTATGATGGTAGAGAATCTGAGATAGAAATTGGTAAAGGGGTGGTACTTCAAGAGGGAACAGATGTCGCAATAATTGCTTGCGGAGTAATGGTTTCTGAGTCTATGAAGGCTGCAGAACAGTTGACATCGCAAGGAATTTCTGCAACTGTAATTGATATGCACACCATCAAACCACTAGATGAAGAATTAATCACAAAAGTGGCAAAATCCTGTGGGACTATTGTAACCGCTGAGGACCACAATATCATTGGCGGCTTGGGTGGCGCAGTGGCGGAATTCCTGAGTTCGAATATCCCCACACCGCTAGAAAGAGTGGGAGTAAAAGATCGATTTGGTGAATCAGGACAAGCAGATGAAATGCTTGAATTGATGGAAATCTCATCACCACATATAGTATCTGCTGCCATTAGAGCAATTAATCGCAAGAAATGAATACCATAGTGCTTACAGATTATTTATGAGGAGCAAAGCCATACTCATGTGCTTGGTCCTAATACTATGTTCAACTGTACAGTTTCATAATCAATTGGTACAAAATGAAAATATTTCACATACTGCACAACAAACTTGTGACGCTAATAGAAATGAAACATGGACTGTCGGATTAATCTATTGTAACGATGTTATCCAAGCAGGTTACACGTTATTCTCTCCAATGGCCTCCGAAACTTCTTATCTAATCGACCAATATGGTAGAGAAGTACATTCTTGGACTTCGCCTGGCGGATATACTGGATTATCTAGTTATTTACTGGAAGATGGGGATTTGCTCAGACCGGTAAATCTTGGCAATAATCAACCAGGAGAATTTAGTGCTGGTGGGAGCATGGGTGGATTTGAGCGAATATCTTGGGACGGTGATTTAGAATGGTTTTGGACTTATTCATCAGAAACATATCGTAGTCATCATGATGTAGAGCCATTACCGAATGGAAACATTTTGATAATTGCATGGGAATATAAAAATGCCTCACAAGCAGAAGAAAAAGGTAAAATCCTTGGCGATACGTCTTCAAAAACTATTGGAACTACATCTGTTTGGCCAGATAAAGTGATAGAAGTAAAGCCTGTTGGGATTGACGATGCAGAAATTGTCTGGGAGTGGAGTTTTTGGGATCACACAATACAAGATATCGATGATACCAAAGATAATTTTGGAGTTATATCTGAACACCCTGAATTAATAGACATAAATTTTGGTGGTGTTGGACAGAATTGGCTGCACTGTAATGGAATAGATTACAACTATTTGCTAGATCAAATAGCACTTTCATGTAGAAATACCAATGAAATCTACATCATTGACCACAGCACAACCACTCACGAAGCAGCAGGACACACAGGCGGAAATAGTGGGATGGGAGGCGATATTTTGTATCGTTATGGCAACCCTGAAAGTTATGGTAGAGGAAATTCGAGTGATCGTTTATTGTTTGCACAGCATGATGCAAGATGGATTGAAGATGGTTATCCTGATGCTGGTAAACTAATGATTTTCAATAATGGCAATGGTAGAGATATATCATATTCGTCTGTCGACGTCATAACCCTTCCAGTCAATGGTAACAAGTATTTCATTGAAAACAACCAAAGTTTTGGCCCAAAAAATCTCTCCTGGACATGGGATATTGGTACTGATATGTATTCTCCAATAATTTCAGGTAGTACTCGATTATCTAATGGTAATACATTAATTACATTTGGAGTTGAAGGAACCTTTATTGAAGTAGATTACACTGGCAATATAGTATGGAAATATATCAGTCCGATAAATAACCTAGGCATCATGAATCAGGGTGATTCGATATACGAGGCAAACGGTAACAAGGTGTTTAAAATTACTCGCTATGATGGAAATCATCCAGCATTAAAGGGTAGAGAACTAGTACCAATTGACTACATTGAGAACTGGAATGATCAATGCCCTGACCAAGACTCATTGCCTTATGACGTGGATGGAGACGGATGTATTGATGATAGCGATAATGATGGATTCAATGATTTAGTTGATATTTGCCCTGGCTATAATGACAGCATTGATGAAGATCTAGACACCATACCCGATGGTTGCGATTTGATAATTGATAACGACGATGATGGAATTAGTAACAATGAAGATTTATGTGATGGATTTGATGATACAATTGATATTGATAATGATTCAATTCCAGATGCCTGTGATTCATTAATTGATCGTGATGGAGATAGCGTAGATGATGAATTTGATTGGTTTCCCGATGACCCCTCAGAAGCATATGATTCTGATTTAGATGGAGTAGGAGATGCTTCTGACCAGTGTGAAGGTTTTGATGATAGAATAGATGTCGATAATGACTTAATTCCTGATAGTTGTGACGAAACTATCGGATTCGAGGAAGAACAGACTAATAACGGACAAAATATTAGCGCTGATTTAGAATACAACATACCAGCAATTAGTCTAATTACATTGGTCATTATTGTTCTGTTTGCAAGAAAAAAATATAGCGGATAATTCAAAGAGTGCCTTCGCACACAGGTGTCTATGGAGTTCTTCTTAGACACCGCAGACGTAGACGAAATAAGAGAAATAGCATCTTGGGGAATATTGGACGGTGTTACTACTAATCCATCATTAATCAAGAAAAGTGGTCGTGATTTTAAGCAAGTAGTTGCAGAGATAGCCTCAATCTGTGATGGACCAATTTCTGCTGAAGTAACAGCTATGGACACAGATGGTATGGTTGCACAAGCTTTGGAATTAAAGGGTGAGTTACCAGATAATGTTATCATTAAAATTCCTTGTGTTCCTGAGGGTTTAGCAGCAACAAAAATACTTACAGATAAAGGTATTAAAACAAATGTGACCTTGATTTTTTCCGCCGCGCAAGCGTTAATGGCAGCAAAGGCTGGAGCAACATATGTATCGCCATTTATCGGCAGGATTGACGATACAGGTCATGATGGCATGACTTTAATTGCTGAGATAATGGATACTTGGAGTAATTATGATCTTTCTACCAAAGTTCTTGCTGCATCGATAAGACATCCAACCCATGTGTTGCAATGCATCCAACTTGGAGCCCATACTGCAACTATGCCAGCCAAGATTTTTCGCCAACTGATGAAACATCCACTTACCGACAAAGGTATTGATGGTTTTATGAAAGATTGGGCAGAGGTTGAAGCGGCAGGAAAAGCATAATTATTCAACAAGAGAATTATTGAATAAGAAGTTTCCACCTAGTAATACGGGGGAACACTCATGAGCAATGCTAAAGACCGCTTGAAAAGGCTACTAGATGGTGACTTAGAAGCCTCTGATATTGCTGAAGATGCGGCGTTAGTAAGCCTAGCAGATCGTTTATACGGTATCAAAATCGCTAATGTTAAACCTGTCAAAGCCAGAGATATCGAGAATCAACCTGGTAACTTAGAACCAGTACCTCAACAATTTGGTCAAACTCCAAGTTTAATGGTCGAGGTTATCGAGCCAGCCAATACCCCATTACCAGACCTACCGCACTTAGCCATGCCAGAGTTGCCAAACAAGAAATCAAAATTTTCTCCTTTAACGATATTATCAGTTTCCGGATTACTACTTGTCTTGTTAAACCTATTTGGCATGTTTTCTTCATTGTTTGAATCCTCATGTGAAATTGGTTCATGCCGAGGTGATGGTCAAACCAGGATCAATTTGATGGATTTCTATAAATTTGGTGAATCTGACGGCTGGTCATATTCTTTAATTTCCGAGGATATGAGTGGCCTTGGAGGCGAAACTGGAGGAATAGGAATTCCAGATTTAGTAGCTATTATTGGACTTATTGGTATACTTGTCTTTTACTTCAGAAGAAAGTGATTAAAATGTCACCTGATGGACTGATATCAGAGGCCATAGCCTATGGCGGAATGCTGTTGATACTTGGAGCATTTATTCTAGAGACTAGGGATATATTAGATAGTAAAAATGGGATTTATCTTATAATGATGGCAACAGGCTCAGGATTATTAGGTATTCGAGCGTTTTTAGTAGAGGAATGGGCCTTTTTGATACTTGAAGCAGTGTGGTGTCTTGCTGCCGTATTGGCCATTTATGGTATAACAAGAAAAACAAGCCAAGATGAATCAACATCTTCATGAGTGATAAACCACCGACTCAACATTATGAGCAAACGTCCTGCCAAGGCGAAGCGAGGAATACCATCAAAAGTTGATAACTTCAATGAATGGTACCCGTTTATAGTCGAAGCATCAGACTTAGTTGACAAGCGTTACCCGATTAAGGGAATGGATGTATGGCGGCCATATGGCTGGAAAACAATGAAGTTAATTGATAGTTTAACTCATCAAGAAATGGAACGCACAGAACATGAAGAAGTTAATTTCCCACTTTTAATTCCAGAAAATTTACTCGACAAAGAAAATAGTCTGGTTGCTAAACTCAAACGTGCCCGTGAAGAAGGTGTTGATCCAGACGAGCTTCGTGATGAAGAAGAAGAAGGTGGTTTTAAGAAGGAAGTTTATTGGGTAAAACATGCAGGCGAAAATGAACTAGATGTTCCAATGTTCCTAAGGCCAACATCTGAAACTGCAATGTATACTATGTTTCCATTATGGATAAGATCGCACAAGGATTTGCCAATGAAAATATATCAAATGGTTAATACATTTAGATATGAAACCAAGCAAACTCGATCTTTTATACGAGTGCGTGAGATACATTTCTTTGAAGCCCATACTGCTCATGCTGACGAAGAATGTGCAACAAGACAAATTGCTGAAGATTTAGAGATTGTTGATAATTTGATGCACAAATTATGCTTGCCGATAATTAAAGCAAAACGTCCAATTTGGGATACATTTCCCGGTGCATGGTATACCATTGGTATCGATGCCATAATGCCTAATGGGAGAACCTTACAAGTTGCTTCATGTCACCATTATAGAGACCAATGGGCAAAAGCATTTGACATCAAATATGAAAACAAAGAGGCAAAACAAGAATATTGTCACCAAACAACTTATGGAATGTCTGAAAGACTACTCGGCGCGATAGTTGGTATGCATGGTGATGAAAATGGTTTGATTTTGCCACCAGATGTAGCACCATTTCAAGTAGTAATTTGCCCAATGATTCGAAAAAACTCAGAAGTAGATACTATTGGGGAGGCAAACAAAATCGCCGCTATTTTACGTAATTCTGGACTTAGAGTTAAAGTTGATTCAAGAGATATTCATGCTGGTCAAAAATACTACGATTGGGAAATCAAAGGAGTTCCTCTAAGACTAGATATAGGGCCAAGAGATATCGCCCAAGGAACAGCATTTGCAGCGCTTAGAACTGGTGGAAAAGAACCACTTGCAATGGATAATATTGCCGAATTATGCTGGGAAAAATTATCTGAGATATCTGATGAGCTAAGAAATCGTTCGGCTGCACACATGGATGGGGTAATAAATGAATTACCTCAGTTCATCGAACATAATGAAACCTGGTCTATGCAAGGAGAAATAAAAGATGGTAAAATTTACCAGATGCCATTTGAAGGGACAGATGCTCATGCAGAAATTATTGAAAAGGCAACCGGTTTGACATTCTTAGGTGATGCTACAGAAGACTATGACACAGAATTGCCGTGTTATATGACCGGCAAAATGACTAAGCGTAGAGTAATATTGGCGAAGACATATTGAGCAAAGAGTGAGGGTACAACATGAGTGAAGTACTGAAATTAACAGAGATTTTGACAGAAGTTCAAAACTTTATCACTAAAGATGGACAAATAGTTCCTGCACAGCGTAATTTTTACCAGAATCTTAGGGACAAAATGAACAATCATACAGGTTTATTCAACGAAGTTGAAATCGGACCACTTCTCTTGGAAACAAGGCTAGAAGTGCTGGAGTTAACCGATGAAGATTATACAGCGATCTATAATATCATAATGGATAGATTCGGATTAAGCAAACGACTGGAAGAGGAAGATCAACTTAGGCAGGAGCTGGAGATTAAAGTAAAACTCAGGAAAGAGGCTGAACAAAAAGCCAAAGCAGAAGCAATCACTAAAGAAAAGTTAGAAGCGGAAGCAAAAGCCAAAGCAGAAGCTGAACTCAAGGCTCAAATAGAAATTGAAGAGCGTTTGATGGCAGAAGCCCAGGAGAGAATTTTAGCTGAGGAAAATGCGCGAAAGGAAGCAGAAGAAAAAATCCGCATGGAAGAAGAGGCAAGAGCCAGAGCCGAAGAAATTGCTAAATTAGAAGAAGAAACACGACTCAAAGCTGCGGAAAATGCTAGGCTAATGGAAGAGTCGAGATTAAGAGCAGAAGAAGAGGCTAGGATGAAAGCAGAAATACAGGCTAGTATGAAAGCAGAACAAGAAGCCAAAATTAAAGCTGAGGAAGAGGCTAGAATCAAGGCTGAGGAAGCGGCTAGAATCAAGGAGATTCAAGACAAAATTAAAGCTGAGGAAGATGAAAAATTAAGGATTGCTACCGAAGCACATCAGAAGATGGTTGAAGAAGCTATTAGAATCACCAACGAAGAACGTCTAGCCGAGCAAGCAAAAATAGATGCCGAGGTTGATGAGGCTAGAAAAATTGCTGAACAAGAACGCCTAGCTGAACAAGCAAAGATAGATGCTGAAATAGAGAAAGTAAGAATGATGTCTGAACGAGAAGCCGCCCAAAAATTGGCAGAGAAAAATGCCAAACTTGCTGAAGAGGAAGCTGCAATGGCCGCCAAAGAAGCAGAAGCAGAGGCTAATTCTAAGGAAATTCCGGATTTACCACCATTCAATGAATAGTTCACATACCAAAAGACGATGGGTCAATATCCATATCACCTTCTTTCATCATCTTACGCATTTGTTTGTTGAGTTTCCTATTACCGCCCATGCCTTTCATCATCTTTCGAGAACGGTTCCATTGACCAATCAACTCTCTAACATCTTTCTCACGGACCCCTGAGCCACGGGCAATACGCTTGATTCGATCTGCCTTTATTTTAGCTGGTTCATTTTTTTCCCAGGCAGTCATGCTGTCCATTATTGTGCGGTAGCGATCTAGATTACCTTGCATGGCTTGCTTTTGTGATTTGGACATTCCACCCAAACCGCCAAGCATATTACCCGGTAAAAATGACATCAATTTGTCAATTGTTCCTACTTTAGACATCATTTCCATTTGCTTATACATATCATTCAATGTAAATCGACCACTCATCATACGTTGAGTCAACCGCATTGCTTCTTCTTCATCTAAATCCTCAGGAGCAAGATCAATCAATCCTTGGATATCACCCATTCCTAATAATCTTGAAATAAATCTGTCTGATTCAAATTTTTCTAAATCAGAAACTTTCTCACCAACACCAATATGGACGATTGGTGCACCAGTTGCTGCCACAGCTGATAGAGCACCGCCACCTCTAGCAGTACCGTCTAACTTGGTTACAACAATGCCAGTTACGCCGGCTAATTGGTGGAATGATGCGGCAACAGGTCCTGCTGCTTGACCAACTTGGGCGTCAATTAC
>DUJK01000058.1:2840-3288 GCA_013329925.1 Candidatus Poseidoniaceae archaeon | reverse complement strand
TTTCCAAGTGACTGAATCAACTTTGATGACTCTAGAACAACCAACATTTGATACTGAAATAACTCTCTGGGCTCGGTCTGATACCGTAAGCGATGCTGCTAAATCAGAAATACCAGTCCAACTCAGGAAAATAATCATTGAAACGAATGATGATCAGGGCTCTTCATTTGATTTCGCCGGTGCAGCAATGTGGGGCGGTTTTGTATTGGTGATGGTTGCAGGAGTTTTGATCACTATAAGAATCCTAAAGAATGGTGAGGAAGAAGATGACGAATATGCTAATTGGGGTCAAGAAGGCTATCAAGATAGTATTACTGCAACATATAAGTCAGTAATTTCAGCTCCAACAGTTCCATCAGGCCCGCCTGCAACGGTTCCATCCACAATGCCTCCACAATCTTCATCAGCCGCAGCAGTACCATCATCGATGCCACCACAATCAGCACCT
>DUJK01000058.1:0-2506 GCA_013329925.1 Candidatus Poseidoniaceae archaeon | reverse complement strand
GCACCTGTACAACCATCAGCACCTCCTTTGCCAGCCACAGGTTTGCCAACTGGCTGGACTATGGAACAATGGGCTGCTTATGGCGCTCAGTGGCTTGAACAAAACGAGTAACAATAAAAAAAGTACGAAATTTTTGAATCGTAGGGTTCAAGACTTGGGCGTACTCGCAGACAATGAGGCGAAAACATGTACGGTAATGGACAAGCACCCATATTTATTTTGAAAGATGGTACTCAAAGGACTAGAGGAAGAACAGCTCAATCAAATAATATAGCGGCTGCAAAAGCGGTTGCAGATGCAGTTAGATCAACTCTTGGTCCAAAAGGAATGGACAAGATGTTGGTTGATTCAATGGGTGACGTGGTTATTACCAATGATGGTGCAACAATCCTCAAAGAAATGGATATTGAACACCCAGCAGCAAAGATGATTATTGAAGTTGCAAAGACACAAGAACAACATTGTTTCGACGGAACAACAACAGCTGTTGTTTTGTCAGGTGAACTATTGAAGCGAAGTGAAGACCTCATAGAACAAAATGTACATCCTACGGTAATTTGTGAAGGTTTTAGATTAGCGGCCGAAAAAGCAGTTGATTTACTATCTAGTCATGGAATTGAAACAAAAAACGATGATTCAGTACTAATGGAAGTTGCCAAGACTGCTTTAACTGGAAAGTCAGCAGGTGCCGTAAAGTCATTTATGGCAGATATTTGTGTTAGGTCGGTAAATGCAGTTGGAATTATTGATGGGGCGCAAAGGATTGTTGACTTATCAGATATCAAGGTTGAAAAGCGCCAAGGCGGTTCAATCAAAGACTCTACTCTAATAGATGGAATAATCTTGGATAAGGAAAGAGTTCATGCTGGCATGCCAAGGTCAATCACAGGGGCAAAAATTGCTCTTGTCAATTCAGCAATTGAAGTCAAGAAAACTGAAGTCGATGCTAAAATACAAATTACTGATCCAAATCAACTTTCTAAATTCCTCGAAGAAGAAGAAAACTACATTAGAAATCTAGTTGAAATGATAAAGAATTCTGGTGCAAATGTGTTAATTTGTCAGAAAGGAATTGATGAACTTGCTCAACATTATATGGCTAAATCAGGCATTTTCGCAATACGCAGGGCCAAAAAATCCGATATGGAAGCATTATCAAAGGCTACAAGCGGTAAAATCGTTACTAATTTAGATGATTTGACTCCTGAAGATTTAGGTAATGCCGAGCGAGTTGAGGAAAAGAAAATTGGCGAATCAGAGATGACCTTCATCACTGGTTGCCCTGAAGCAAAATCAGTTTCAGTGCTACTTAGAGGCGGTACAGAACACGTTGTTGATGAAATTAGAAGAGCATTTGATGATGCAGTTGGAGTAGTGTCAGTCGCTTGGGAAGATGGTGCAGTTCTAACCGGAGGTGGCAGTGTTCTTGCGGCGCTATCTAGAGACCTCAGAACCTTTGCAGAAACAGTCGGTGGAAGAGAGCAGATGGCTATTGAAGCCTTTGCTTCGGCACTTGAAATTGTTCCTAGAACCTTGGCGGAAAATGCAGGACTAGACCCTGTTACAACACTGATAGAACTTCGAAAGGCTCACGCAGACGGGCAATCTCACGCTGGAATCAATGTTTACGAAGGCGGAGTGGTCGATATGAGAAAGGCCAACGTTATCGAACCGCTTCGTGTTGTTGAACAAGCTATTCAATCTGCTACAGAGACCGCAGTTATGATTTTGCGAATTGACGATGTCATTTCATCCAAGGGCGTTTCCATGGGTAACGAAATGGGTGACATGGGCGATTTCCAGATGTAATCTGGCCAATAAATTACCCTACGCAGTGGTACATCTATCCGTGGGAGAGCAAGCAACCTTCAAAGACTACGGCGATTTGGCAACATTGGGTGAGCAGTATGCCAGAGGTACCTGACAGGCAACTAACAATATATTTCGGTTCCCAAACGGGCAACGCAGAGGAACTTGCTACTAAAACAGTAAAGTTGGCAAAGAAGTTCAATTTACAAGCAAAAGCAGTTGATATTGGTGACATAAAACCTAATGATTTTTCGAATACAAAACGTGTTTTCATCATAACCTCAACTTGGGGTGAAGGAGAAATGCCGGACAACGCTGAATCTATTTGGACTGCAACCTGTGAACAAAATCCACCGCTAAATGCAATCAGTTACTCAGTATGTGCTATCGGAGATACTTCCTATGATGAATTTTGTAAGGCTGGACTAGATTGGGATGAAAAGTTCAAACAACTTGGAGCCAATCGTGTTCATAATATTCAACTATGTGATGTAGATTACGAGCCTGAATGGGAAAAATGGGCGAATTCAGCGTTACAAGCTATGTCAGATTTAGATACTGGGACCGTAATGGTCGACGCAGCAGAAGCAGCGCCACAAGCATCGGAAACAGCATCTGCACCAGTTGCTTCGGGGAGTGCCAGCGCTGGTCTATCTGCTCTGTTTGAAGGTGACAGGTCTTTAGCAATTTTATTCGG